>DATJRY010000005.1 GCA_035504415.1 Candidatus Sulfotelmatobacter sp.
CCCTGCGCCGCCTCGATCATCGCCCGCCGCCGGATCCCCGACTCCTGCTCCGCCGGATGCTTCTCGCGAATCGCCTCGCGCTGCCGCGCAAGCTCCTCGACGAACCCGGCAAACCGCCCATCCATCGCCCGCTGCAACGCCTCCTTGAGCATCTTCCCAACCCGCGGCGCCAGCCCAGCCGTAGAAATCGCCACGCGCACCGGCCCCGCCTTCGCAATCGCCGCCATCGCCACGAAGCCGAAGCGCGGCTGATCGATGCAGCACAATAAAAAACGGTGCCGGTCCGCCCACTCTCGCAACCGCGCCGACAGCACCGCGTCCTGCGGCGTCGAGATCACGAAGAACGCATCCGCGACATCCTCCTCCTTAACCGAAGCAACGTCGGCGATCCACCGAACCTGGGCCCCGCTCTCGCGCAGCGCTGCCTCCTTCTCGATCGCCTCGCGGTCGTTCGCCTCTCCAATCACCACGCACGCCCGCCCGTCGAGATTGAGCGAAACGGGAAAAAACGGCTTCCTCATGACCGGTGGCGATGCGTCCGCCTGGAGTGGCCGGCGAACTTCGGGCTCGGCCGGAGTCGGGACACGCTCCGCGAACATCCTGTTCGCGGAGCTCTGCTCGTCTCGCGGGGAACAACGTTTTGAATTTGTCGCGCATCCTGCGCACCCCGGGCTCCTCGCCACGGTCCCGACCCCGGCCGAGCCCGAAGTTCGCCGGCCACACCAAGCGGACGCGCAAGCATGCTAATAGTCCACAGGGCGAAGATAGAATTCGTTGATCGCCGTGTTGGTCAGCATTGCGGTCGTGGGCAGGTGGCGTTTCCAGTGCGTCGAGTCGACGCGGCGGCGGACGAGCAGAACGTCGGAGGCCGCGAACCCGCGCTCGATCAGCTGTGCGTCGGAATAGCCGAGCAGCAGCAGCGATAGGATCGCGTCGGCTTTCGCATAGGTGATGCCGAGATCGCCTTCGTCGGTTTGGCCGGCTTCGAGGTCGGCGCTGGGCGCTTTATCGATGAGCTGCCCGGGAACGCCGAGGTAGCGCGCAAGATCCCAGACTTGCGTTTTGAAGAGATCGCCGAGGGGATTGAGTGGGGGCGTGTCGTCGGCGTGCCAGGTGAAGTAGCCCAGCATGCGTTCGGTTTTGTTGCCGGTGCCGATCGGCAGCGCGTCGAGCTTGGCGGATTGGTCGAAGAGGATCACCATGCGCGTGCGCGCCATCACGTTGCCGCGGCGGCGCGCATCGGCGTCGGGCTCGAACTGCAGGTAGCCGTCGACGGCGCCGGTGATCTCGATCGTGCGGCTGTTGATCCCCAGCGCATCGACGACCAGCTGCGCGTCGGCGAGGCTCGCCGGGCTCGACGTCGCATACGGGAGGCAAAACGCGTACACGTTGCTCGAGCCGAGCGCGCGCGCGCAGAGGTACGCGGTGACGGCGGAGTCGACGCCGCCGGAGAGGCCGACGACGGCGCGGGTGACGGCGCGGCGGCGAATCAGTTCGTCTTGCAGAAACGCCACGAGCCAATCGGTTGCGACCGCGGCGTCGATGCCGGGGGGGCTGGGCGCGCCGCTGGGAGCTTCAACGACCGGAAACGGCACCGGCACCTCGCGGGAGCGGCAGTTCGTCGTCGAGCAGCAGGTCGGCGAGCGCGGCGCCGAGATCGCCGAGCAGCGGCAGGCTCGCACGCGCGAGATCGATCTCGCGCAGGTCGATCGTGGCGCGGACGATGCAGGCCTCGGTCGCCGGGCCGACGACCACGACCTCGCCGCGCGGATCGATCACGCACGACGAGCCGGTCATCCCCTTGCCGCCTTCGAATCCCGTCAATCCCGCATACAAGACGTAGATGCCGTGCTCGGCCGCGATCGTGCGCAGGATGTCGCGCCAGCGTGCGATGCTGGTGAGCTCGCCGGCGCCGTCGATGCCGCGGCCCGGCGCGGCGCTGGGAACGATCAGCAGCCGCGCGCCTTTGATCGCGGCGATGGCGGGAACCAGCGTATGCCAGGCGTCTTCGCAGATCACGATCGCCGCGCGCCCGAAACGCGTCTCGAAGACGCCCAAGTGGCGCCCGCGCGAAAGGAAGCGCTCCTCGTCGAAGACGCCGTAGGTCGGCAGAAACATCTTGCGATGGCAGTGCACGATCCGTTCGCCCGACCGATCGACGTGCAGGTAGAGCGCGGAGTTGTAGTACGTGCCGCCGTCGTTCTCGTAGAACCCGGCGACGATGTCGGCGGGCGCGTCGCCGCAGGCGTCGCGCCACGTACGCGCCAGATCGGCGGCGAAGCGCGCCGCGGGGAGCGCAACGTCGTAGACGCCGCCCTCCAGAAAGTAGCCGGTCAGGCCGGCCTCGGGCAGGACCAGCAGGTCGGGCGCGTCGCCGGCGAGCTGCGCGAAGGCTTCGCCGGCATCGCGCAGGTTCTCGGCGTAGCGCCCCTTGTGCGGCTTGGTCTGCACCAGCGCGACCCGCACGGCCGGATCAGTCGCCGCGCGCACTGGTCGCAACCTCCAACGCTTCGTCGCCGGGCCGGCGCTGACCGCACCGTGCGGCGCACTCCTCGGCCGGATACGTCCAGATCTCCGCGAGGGTCGGATGCAGGTGCGGAATGCGCGTGAACTCGGCGGCCGTCGCACGGTAGGTCATCGCGACGATCACTTCGTGGATCAGCTCGGAGGCCTGCGGACCGAGAATCGACGCGCCCAAGATGCGCCCGCTCGCCGGATCGGCCATCATCTTCACGAAGCCCTTGGTTTGATTCAAGCAGATCGCCTTGCCGTGCTCTGCGAAGTCGTAACGCCCGGTGACGTACGGCTGGCCGCGCGCGCGCAGCGACTTCTCCGATTCCCCGACCGCCGCGTACTGCGGATCGCTGAAGACCGTGTGCGCGCTTGCGATGGTGTAATCCGCCTCCTCGGCGCCGTCCTGACAGGCGTTCCGGGCGGCGATCTCACCCTGGTAGATCGCGACGTGAACCAGCAGATACTCGCCGGTCACGTCGCCGACCGCGAAGACGTGCGGCACGTTGGTGCGCAGCGTCGCGTCGACGCCGATCCCGCGGCGCGCGTCGTAGGCTACGCCGGCTCGCTCGAGCTCGAGGCCGGCGACGTTGGGCACGCGCCCGAGCGCGAAGAAGATCTCGTCCGCGACGGCTTCGCGCTCTTCTCCCGCGACGCGGTAGCGAACGACCTTCTTGCCGCCGCTGCGGCGCGCATCGAGCAGCGTCGTGTGCGCGACGACCTCGATGCCCTCGTCGCGGTAGTACCCCGTGAGCGCTTCGCCGATATCGTCGTCGGTCTCGGTAAGCAGATGGCCGCTGCGGATGAGCATCGTCGTACGGGCGCCCATGCGCGCGAGAAACTGGCCGAGCTCGCAGGCGGTATAGCCGCCGCCCAGCACGATTGCGGATCCCGGAATCCGCTCGAGCTCGAGCACCGCGTCGGTATCCAGGTAGCCCGTCTCGCGAAGGCCCGGCAGCTCGGCCGGCTGGACGACGCTGCCCGTCGCGATCACGAACTTCTCGGCCTCCAGCACGACGTCGTCGCCGACCGCGAGCTCGCCGGGCGAGAGAAAGCGCGCCGGCCCGCGGAAGAGCGGAAACTTCTCGATGCCCTCGATGCGGTAGTCGGCGAACTCCTTGACGAGTTCGCGCTTCCGCCGCGCAATGAACGGCATATCGGTCGTGACGTCGCTCGCATGGACGCCGAGATGGCCGCCCTCGCGGACGGCCGCCAGCAGATCGCTGCTCGCGAGAAGCGCCTTGCTCGGCATGCAGCCGCGCAGGATGCACAGCCCGCCGAGCGGTCCGTGGTCGACCAGTGCGACCTTGCAGCCGAAATCGTGCACGGTGCGGGCGGCGGCGTACCCGCCCGATCCGGCGCCGACGACGACGACCGCGTATCGATGGCGCGCCATGGATGCCGCGCGAGCCACCCTAGCGCGCGGTCGGCCGCGCGCCCAGGCGATGGATCGATTCGATAAAGCGGACCGTCCCGCTCGAGTGCACGACGATCGAATGCGTGCGCGCCTGGTTGCCGTAGAAACGCACGCCGTGCACGAGATCGCCGTCGGTGATGCCGGTCGCCGTAAAGACGACATTGTCGCTCTTGACGAGATCGTCGATCGAGAGCACGCGATCGAGATCGCCGAAACCCATCGCCTTCGCCCGCTCGGCCTCGGCTTCGTTGCGCGGCTGCAGGCGGCCCATGAAGTTGCCGCCCAAACATTTGATCGCCGCCGCCGCCAGCACGCCCTCGGGCGCTCCGCCGGTGCCCATCGCGACGTGGATGCCGGTCGCCTCGATGGCGGTCGCGATGCAGGCGTCGACGTCGCCGTCCGAGATCAGCTTGATCCGCGCCCCCGCGTCGCGCACCTCGCGAATCAGCTCGGCGTGCCGCGGCCGGTCCAAGATGACGACGCAGACGTCGTTGATCGGCTTCTCGAGGGCGTTGGCCACGGCCTCGAGGTTCTCGCGCACCGGCGCGTCGATATGCACGTAGGGCGCGGCTTTGGGCCCGACCGCCAACTTCTTCATATAAGAGTCGGGCGCGTGCAAGAGGCCCCCTCGCTCCGAGATCGCCATCACCGCGATCGAGTTGGGCAGGCCGTTGGCGACGAGATTCGTCCCCTCGACCGGATCGACCGCGATGTCGACCTCGATCCCGCCTTGGCCGACCTCCTCGCCGATGTAGAGCATCGGCGCCTCGTCGCGCTCGCCCTCGCCGATGACGATCCGGCCGGAAATCTCCATCTCGCCCAGCCACTCGCGCATTTTCTCGACCGCAGCGCCGTCGGCCGCGTCGCGTTCCCCGCGGCCCATCCAGCGGGAGGCCGCCAGCGCCGCATGCTCGGTCACCTTCACGAAGTCGAGGGAATGGACCGGATGCGCGAACGTGCTGCGAGCCGTAGAGCGTACCATGGCGGTGGGCTACAAGGGAAGCGGCTCATTTCCTGTTAAAAAGGAGCGGCTACCGGTGTCCGCACGCATTCGCATCCCACCAACGTCGCAATCACTGCGCCTCGGCGAAATCGCCGGCGGCCGGGCTCCGCTTGCGGCCGTCGCCCTCGCCGGACTCAGCCTCGGCTTCTTCGCCTGGTACGCGGTCGTCATTCCGCGCCACCTCGGCCCGGCCGCGAACGAGCTCGCACTCATCGGCGCCGTCGCCGCCGGCCTTGCCGGTACGCTGCTCGCGTGGGTCGGCTACGCGCGCTACTTCTCGCGGCGCGCCGGCATCGCGCGCGCGCGCTCGCTGCAGTTCGACTCCCTGACGTGGGTGCCGTTCCTGCTGCTTTGGCTCACCTTCGTCCTGCCGCCCCAAGTCACGCACGGCGCCCGCATCTTCGTCGTCGCCGCGGGTCTCGCGTGCGTGGGCAAGCTCCTGATTGCGGCGCGCTTCAATCAGACCGTCCGAGAGGTCCTGGTCGATTTCGTCGCGACGCGCGCCGCGATCATCGTCATCGCGGAGCTGGCCGCCGTCATGATCGGCCAGCGCGCCGGAACCCACGTTCAAGAGTCGTCGCACGTGCTGCTCGCGGTATGGGGCCGCTGGGACGCCGTGCACTACCTCGACATCGCGACGCACGGCTACGCCGGCACCGACATGGCGTTCTTCCCGCTCTATCCGCTGCTGATCCGCATCGTGGGCGCCCTCGCCGGGAATCATCTCATCGCCGGCCTGCTCATCTCGAACGCTTCGTTCTTCTTCGGGCTGCTCTTCCTCTACAAGCTGCTCGAGAAGGAGTACGATCGCTCGGTCGCACGCCGCGCCATCTTCTACGTCTCGATCTTTCCTTCGGCGGTCTTCTTTTCGGCCGTCTACACCGAAGCGCTCTTCTTCATGCTGACCGTTGCGGCGTTCTACTACATGCGCGCGCGCAAGTGGTGGCTGGCCGGCGCGATCGGGCTCTTCGCCTCGATGACGCGGGTCGAAGGGGTTCTGCTCGTCATCCCCTTTGCGGTGGAATGGTATTCGCAGTATCGCGCCGCCCCGGGGCGCGGCCTAGCCAACTTGGCCGCGGGCGCCCTCATCCCGGTCGGCCTCGCCCTCTACATGGCATACCTCTGGGTGCTGCGCGCCGACCCGCTCTACTTCTCGCACGTGCAGATCCACTGGAACCGGCACTTCGCCATGCCCTGGGTGAGCGTCTGGAACGCTTTCGAGAAGATCGCTCACGCGACCGCCGGTCTCACGGTCGCCAATCAATCCCTCGAGCTCGCCTTTACCGCGCTGATGCTCGCGGTCCTCATCGGCGGATGGCGCAGCCTGCGGCCTTCGTACATCGCCTACATGGGGCTCTCGATCTTGGTACCGATGTGCACCTCGAGCTTGATGTCGATGCCGCGCTTTGCGCTCGTGCTCTTCCCGATGTTCGCCATCCTCGCGCGCTGGGGCGAAAGGCCGTGGGTCAACAACGTCATTCTGGCCTTCTCGCTCCCGCTGCTCGGGCTCTACACCGTCCTCTTCGCCAACTGGTATTGGGTTGCCTAAGATGAGTTCGCTCGGAGCGATCGCGCAGCGCCGCGGCGTGCGCCAGTTCGTCAAGTTCGGGATCGTGGGCGCCTCCGGGCTGGCCGTCAACTTCGTCATCGCCCACGCACTGCAAAAGACGACCAGCCTCTCCGGCTTCGAAGACTTCGCCATCGGCTTCATGGCCGGCGGCGTCTCGAACTACGTGCTCAACCGCATCTGGACGTTTCGCTCTCAGCGCAATCCATTCATCGAAGGCGTTCAGTTCCTGGTGGTCTCCGCGATCGCTCTCGTGCTCGGCAAGGTCGTCTTCGTGGCCGCGGACCACTACGGCTTCCACCACTTTACGCTGACGTGGTTCGCCGCAACGATGGCCGGCATCTTCGTCAACTTCTTCTTGAACAAATATTGGACGTTCAAGCACACCAACTGACGGCGCCGGATACCGCCGGCGACGGGCGCGCGAAGTGGTGGTGGATCGGCCTCGGGCTGATCCTGCTGCTCGGGCTGCTGCTGCGCCTCAAGGGCATCCACGACCCGATCCTGGATCATCCCGGCTGGCGGCAAGGCGACACGGCCAGCATCGCGCGCAACTTCGCGCGACTGCAGTTCAACGTCATGTATCCGCAGACGACCTACAACGGGCCGCCGCCCCATTACGTCGAGCTGGAGCTGCAGATCGTCCCGTTCTTGGCCGCGTCGCTCTACAAGCTCTTCGGCGTCCATCCGATCTTCGGGCGCCTGATCTCGATCGCGTTCGGCTTGGGAACGATCGGCGTCCTGGCGCTCTTCGGCCGCTGGCTCTTTAGCAGCCGCGCCGCCGGATTGATCGCCGCTTTCTTCTTCGCCGTCTTGCCCGGGAGCGTCTACTACGGGCGAACCTTCACGCCCGACGGCGCCATGGTCTTCTTCCTCACCGCCGCGCTCTACGCGTGCGCCCGCTTCCTCGACGAAGACCAGACGCTTGCGCCGCGCGCCTTGGCCCGCGTCACGGCGCTGCTGACGTTCGCCTACCTCGCCAAACCGGTCGCCGTCGTCGCGCTCCTGCCGCTGGCGACGATGGCCTGGGAGCGTGCCCGCTCGGGGAAACCGACGCGCGCGACCGCGATCGGCGTGCTGATCGTCGTTCCGCTGCTCGTTCTTTGGCTCTACGACCGGCGCGTCGCCTCTTACGCGGAGTGGCACTGGGCCAGCGGCATCACGCAACTGCACGTTCTGCCCTCGCTGCGAGCCGCGCTCACGCATCCGGGCGCGTTCTTCGACAAACTGCGCGACTTCGCCACCGCGCTCGGCTTGTTCCGCGATACGATCGCGGGTTCGCTCGCGTTCCTGCTCTCGATCCTCGCCTTCCTCGCGCTGCCGCGGATCGAGATGCGCAGCCGGACGCTGCTCTGGGCTTGGCTGGCCACGGGCATCGTCTACGCCTACGTCGTCGTGACGGTCGAACGCGTCGACTACTACCTGCTGCTCCTGCTGCCGCTCTGCACCCTCGCGCTCGGAGGCGCACTCGCGCGTTTCGTCGCCCTGGTGCTCGACGCCGAGGTGATGCCGCCGGCGCGGTACGCGGTTCTCGCCGCCGTCGCGGCCGTCGCGCTGGCGGTACTCGTGCAAAGCCGCAGCGCCGCCGCGCCCTACTATCGCTACAGTAAGGCGACGTACGCGAACGCCGTCCTGCTGGCGCGAACGCTGCCGCCCGGCGCGCTGGTCGTGATCGGCCACTACGGGCCCGACGTCCAGTACTACATCGATCGCTTCGGCTGGGAGGAGGATCCGGCCGTATGGACGCCCTTCGACGAGGAGAGTGCGATCGCCAAAGGCTCGCGCTACTTCATCTCGATCGAAGACGCGCGCCTGCACCGCGACAATCCCGAGCTCTGTGCCTGGCTCTCGCGCTTTGCGCTCCTGCCGTCGCGCTCGGCGTGGCCGGTCTATCTCACCGATCCGCGGCTCGTGCGCCCCGGCGCGCAGGCGTTTTGGCGCGGCTACCGCCGCGCCGAGCAAAACGGGGCCGGGCGCGCCTATCTCGACGCGCACCGCGTCTGCCTGCTGCCCGGTCAGCTCCCGACGACGCGGAAGGTTTCGAGCGCTTTCAAGAGAGCCTCCGGCGGCACGACGACGCCGCCGCGAAACGGATAGTCCAGCGCAACCGTCAGAAAGAGCACGAGCCCGATCAGCACGCCGAGCGAACCCGTCATCACGTAGCGCATCGCCTCGTGCCGAAAACCGAAGAGATAGGTAAAACCGACCGTCACCACCGCTCCGATCAACAGCACCAACCACATGACGCCGTCGATGCCCGTCGCGTCCATCGAGAGGCGCGTCTCCCGATCGGTCAGCGCCTCGTTCATAGCGGCGAGCATCTGCTGGTGCACGTCCGCTTGCGCCATCGTTCCAACCGGCAGCCCACGGATCGAGCGATCGATCCGTTCGATCAGCAGATTCGCCTCTTCAGACTGCTCGCCGCGCTGCATGGCCGGCCATTCCCGCCGGACGACGAGCGAGACGTAGCGCGTCAGCGAGGCGCGCAGCGCGGTCGTCTGCTGCGGAAAGTTCCCGACGTCGCGATAGACGATCGCAAGCGAACTCGCTTCATCGTACGCGCGCGCCTCGGCCTGGTTGAAGCGCTCCCACACGCTCACCGCGACGAAGGCCAGCAGCACGGCGTAGACGACGCCGATGACCGCCAAGATGAACCCGGCCAGATCGTTGTGCTCCACGCGAACCTCGTGGGGAAAGAGCACGTCGATCAGCCAGCCGATCCCGAGCGTGAGCACGAGAAAGCCGCCCACGACGATGACGCCCGTGCCGAAGATCGGCAACGATTCGAGCCAGGTCACGGGAGCGGCAGCAGCGACGTGGTCGTACCGCTCTCTTCGGGTTCGAGCGACGGCGTGCCCGACGTCACGACTTGGCGATAGGCGATCAGCCGGTTGGTGTTCTTGGCCAGATCCAGCTGCAGCTCGTAGCTGCGCTTGATGGCGTCGGTGAGATCGTCCGCGTCGAACGTGTAGCCGAAGCGGTGCAGGCTGCGCAGCAGCAGCTTGTTGATCGTGTCGAGCTGCGCGTAGGACTGCTGAATCTGCGCTCCCGTCTCCTTGTACGACGGATAGTTCGAGATGACGATCTCTCGTTTGAGTTTGGCCGTCTCGATCTCGGTACGCAGCGCGTCGAGCCGCACGCTCGACGGGTCGATGGCGAGGCCCTCGCGGATCGTCGCCAAGGCGTCGTCGAAGGTGCCGCGGCTATACTCGCTCTGCGCGAGGCCGGCGGCCGCCTCGACGAATCCGGTGCGCGCTTGCGGATTCTTCGGATCGACGCGCAGCGCCAGGCGATAGGCCAGCTCGGCGTCGCGCACGTCGCCCCGCTCGAGCGCCACGTCGCCCTGGTGAATCCGCGTATCCACGATCCAGCGCTCGATCGAACCCGCGCATCCCGCGGTAGAGATCAGCGCAACGATCGCGAGCGTTCTTTTAAGCCCGAACATGATTGAAGAACCTCGCCGCCTCCTCGATCAGCCACGCCGACGGATAGAAGATCGCCTGGGAGAGCAGCGTCCCGAGGATCGCCGTCAGCGAAAGATAGAACACCATCGACCGGACTTCCTCGATGCTGCGCTTGCCGTGAATCGCCTGGTCGGTGATCATCGACGACGTCGGGTCGACGAAGAGCGTAAAGGCGATCGTGCCGATGCCGTTGATGATGCCGGAGAGCCCGAGCGCCGTACGCGCCGCGTCGATGTCGAGCACGGAGGCATAGTACGAGGCTTGGACGCCGATCGCGTAGACTCCCGTAACGAGCACGTTGAAGATCAGCATGCGTTTGGGCAGCCCGCGCCAGTCGAAGCGCCGCAATGCGGCCGGCCCCGGAAGACGCTCGGCGCGGAGCACCTCCCACACGACGCGTGGATCCAGCAGGCGCGCCAGCGAGTGCGGAACCGAGCCGCGGTGCTCGAACGAGGCGATACCACGCCGGAAGAGATACGTGAACATCGGCAGCAGCAGCGCGAACGCCACCATTCCGGCGGTCCCCGCCAGGATCACGAAGCGCAGCTGTATCTCGAAGTTGTGCTGATAAGCCGCTACGCCGCTCGGATCGCCGGCGTCGCGCAGCACCCGAACGGCCTTCCCGGCGCCGTCCGAGAGCGGGCCGATCATCACCGCCGAGAAGAGGTTCGCGAGCCGCCCGCCGGTCATGAACAGGTTGAAGAGCGAGATCGAGGTCGCGATCCGCCGCGCCTGCACGCCGGCCAGGCGCGCGGCGTAGGCGCCGATCGTGACCCCTTGCACGACGAACGTAATCGCCATCGCGCCCACCACGCGCCACGTCCAGAGAACGGGCACGCCCACGCGCAGGGCCGCGGCGCCGTGCATCGAGGGCGGCAGCACTAGTGAGGGGCCACTACGCCGCGTCGCGATTCCAGGCGATCGCCGATTCGTCCACCGGACCGATGATGCACAAGCCGAGCTCTTCATCGCGCAGCAGCTCGTCAGCGAGCTCGCGCACTTCGTCGGCGGTCACGGCGTCGATGCGCTCCTCGATCTCCTCGGGCTCGACGTTCCGGCCGAGAGCGAACTCGTTGCGGCCCAGGCGAATCATGCGGCTCGAGGTCGACTCGAGCGAGAGCGTCAGGCTGCCTTTGATGTGTTCTTTTGCGAGCGCGAGCTCTTCGTCGCCGACCGGCGTCTCGCGCAGCGTGCGGAACTGCTCGCCGATCACGTCGATGCATTCCTGAACGTTCTCGGGCGAGGTTCCGGCGTAGACGCCGAAGAGGCCGGCACGGCGGTAGCCGGCTTGAAAGGAGTAGACGGTGTAGACGAGCCCGCGCTTTTCGCGAATCTCCTGAAAGAGCCGGCTCGACATCCCGCCGCCGAGCACGGTGTCGAGCAGCGAGAGCGCGTAGCGCCGCTCGTCGCGCAGCGAGAGCCCCGGCGTACCGAGCATGACGTACGCCTGTTCGGTCTCGTCGACGGTGACGTCGAGCGCCGGGGTGAAGCGCGGTCGCTCGGGCACCGGCGGCTGCGCCGGCCCCGCGAAGCCGGCGAAGGCCTCGGCGACCAGCGCGACGACGGCGTCGTGCTCCAGGTTGCCGGCGGCGGTGACGAACATCGTCGCCGGCGCGTAGCGGCTGGCGCGCCAGTCGAGCAGGTGCTCTCGCTCGAGCGCGCCGACGGTCTCGGCGAAGCCGATCGTCGGATCGCCCAGGTTCGCGCCGCGCCACAGCGTCCGGGTGAAGCGGTCGTGCAACACCTCGGAGGGCGCGTCGTCGTACATCCGGATCTCTTCGAGCACCACCTGACGCTCGCGCCGCACGTCTTCCGCGGCGAACAGCGCGCGCTGCAGCATGTCGGCCAGCACGTCCAGCGCCAGCGGCAGATGCCGGTCGACGACGTGAGCGTAGAAGCAGGTCGTCTCCTTGTCGGTCATCGCGTTGAGCTCGCCGCCGACCGCGTCCATCTGCTCGGCGATGTCGCGCGCCGTACGGCGCGGCGTTCCTTTGAAGACCATGTGCTCGAGCAGGTGCGAGACACCGCGCCGCTCGGCCGGCTCGGTCGCCGAGCCGACATCGCACCAGATGCCGATCGTCGCCGAGCGCACGTGCGGCATCGCTTCGGTCAGCACGGGCAGACCGCTCGGGAGGGTGGAAATCCGGATCATCCGTCGGTCCCCTTCGACAGCGACGCCCGGAAGGCCGGGTCCCAAAAGACGCCCTGCCCGGAGCGCAGCCGCGCCGCGACGGTGGCCCGCCCGGCGCGGGGGACGGTGATCGAGAAGACGTTGGCCGAGGTCGGCTGCGCGTAGTCGCCGCTGACGACCTCGCCGCGATGAGCCGTCAAGGGGACGGTCGCCCAACAGTCGATCTCGTCGGCGCTCGGCTCGGCGGCATAGGCGCCGGCCAGCAGCGCGCTCACCTCGGCGTCCCAGCTCGCCAGGTCCAAGCGCCGGTGGAACTTGACGCCGCTGAGGATCAGCCCGCAGTCCAGGTGCGGCCCGACCCGCTCGCAGCGTACTTCGAGCAGCTGCGCCGCCGGCGGACGAACCAGCAAGGCCGCGGCGATGCGGCGCGCCGCGCCCAGGTCGGTTCCCTTCGCGCGGGCCAGCACGCGCGGATCGTCGACCGCACGCGCCGCGCACGGCACGAGCGCCAGCAGCAGCGCTACCGCAAGCGCGGCGGAGCGCAGCGCAGCGAGCACCGCGACGGGTTCGCCGAAGGCGAAGCCACTAATACGATTGGGCGAAATAGGCCTGGTACCGGGCCGGCTCACCGCACGGAACGCACGTGGGCGCGCGCGCGGGCTCGCGCAGGTTGCGGGTGGTCGCGCCGGTGGCCTCCTTCACTGCCGCCTCGCAGGCCGGATCGCCGCACCACGGGACGTCGATCATCCCGGCGCGCTCGCGCAAGAGCCGGAAGAACTCGTCGCGGTCGAGCGTCGCGATCGTGTGATCCTGCAAGAACGTCTTGGCCTGCGCGAACAGGTTGTGCTGGATCTGCTCGAGCACGGTCGGGATGAAAGCGACGACCTGGTCGAGCGGAACCTGCTGCTTCTGCCCGTCTTCCTTGACCGCTTTGTCGCGGCGCACGAGGGTGACGACCCCCGCGTCGAGATCGCGATTGCCGAGCTCCAGGCGGATCGGTACGCCGCGCATGTCCCACTCGTTGAACTTGTACCCCGGCGACTGCCCCGGCCGATCGTCGAGCTTCACCCGCAAGCCCGCGTCCTTGCAGCGCCCGAACAGCTCGCGCGCGGCCGCGTCGAGCGCGGTCGTGTCGCCGCGCGGGATCGGCACGATGACGACTTCGGTCGGCGCCATCTTCGGCGGGATGCGCAGGCCGCGATCGTCGCCGTGCGTCATGATGAGCGCGCCGAGCATGCGCCACGACATCCCCCACGAGGTCGTCCAGCAGAACTGCTCGGTTTGGTCTTCGGCGCTGTACGTGATGTCGTACGCGCGCGCGAAGTTCTGTCCCAGCTCGTGCGAGGTCGCCGACTGGAGCGCGCGCCCGTCGGGCATCAGCGCCTCGATCGAGAACGTGTGGTTCGCGCCGGCGAAGCGTTCCGCCGCCGACTTCTCACCCTTGTAGACGGGGACGGCGCAAACGTCTTCGGCCACCTCACGGTACACCTCGAGCATGCGCGCCACTTCTTCCGCCGCTTCTTGCTCGCTGGCATGCGCGGTGTGGCCCTCCTGCCACAGGAACTCGGCGGTGCGCAAGAACGGGCGCGTGCGCTTCTCCCAGCGCATGACGTTGGCCCACTGGTTGATCAGCACCGGCAGGTCGCGGTACGACTGGATCCACTCCGCGTACATCACGCCGATGATGACTTCCGAGGTCGGCCGGATGGCGAGCCGCTCGGTCAGCTTCTCGTTGCCGCCTTCGGTGACCCAAGCGACTTCGGGCGCGAAGCCCTCGACGTGTTCCGCCTCGCGCACGAGCAAATGCTCGGGGATCAGCAGCGGGAAGTACGCGTTCTCGTGGCCCGTCTCTTTGAAGCGGCGATCGAGCTCGGCTTGCAGCCGCTCCCACAAGCCGTAGCCGTACGGTCGCAGGACCAGGCATCCGCGCACCGGCGCTTGGGAGACCAGCTCGGCACGGTAACAGGTGGCCTGATACCACTCGGAGAGATCGTCGGCTTTGGGCGGGATGCGTTCCATGACCAAACGCCCCGGGTTCGCGCAGGTCGGCGACCGTCCTCTCCGAAGCTCGCGGGGCGATGCCGAAGCTCACCCGGATCTACACCCGCACCGGCGACGACGGCACGACCGGCCTGGTCGGCGGACAGCGCGTCAAGAAGAGCGCGCCGCGCATCGAAGCCTACGGCACCATCGACGAGCTCTCGTCGGCGATCGGCCTCGCGCGCACGGCGCTGGCGGACGTGCGCCGCACGCGCCCGGTGCAGGACCTGGCGCGCGCGCACGCCGTGGCCGAGGAGCTTGACGGCTGGCTGGCCTGGACGCAGGACGCCCTCTTCAACCTCGGCAGCGACCTGGCGACGCTCCCGGCCGACCGCTGGGAAGGGATGCCGCTGATCGTCTCGTCCGACGCGCAGGCGCTCGAACGCGCCATCGATCGCGCCCAAACGGACCTCGAGCCCCTCGATACGTTCATCCTGCCCGGCGGCTCGTTGCCGGGCGCGTTCCTGCACCTGGCGCGCACCGTCTGCCGCCGCGCGGAGCGGCTGCTGGTGATGCTGCGCGAGGACGAGACGGTCTCGTCAGACGCGGTGCGCTACGTCAATCGCCTCTCGGACGCGCTGTTCGTGTGGTCGCGCTGGATCAACCACGCGCTCGACCAACCCGAGCACCGCTGGAATCCGAACACCGCGCCGCCGGGCTGACGAACCCGCGCGGTCAGCCGCGCAGCACGCGCGCCGCACGCAGCAGCGCCAGCGCCGTCACGGTGTCGTCGAGACGACCGTCGGCGCAGGCAGCGAGCGCATCGTCGAACGGCATGCGCACGATGGCGATCTGTTCAACCGCTTCCGGCGGCAGCGGCGCCGCCGTGAGCTCGCGCGCGAGAAACAGCGCGACGGGATCCTGCACGAGCGAGGGAATCTCGTAGGCCTCGCCGAGGACGTCCCAGCGCGCGGCGACGACGCCCGCCTCTTCGCGCACCTCGCGCACCGCACACGCCTGCGCGTCCTCGCCGGGGTGGCGGCCGCCTTTGATCACCTCGAGCACCTCGCGGTCGAGTGCGAAGCGCGCCTGTCGCGCCAGCAGCACGTCGGTGCCGTCGAGCACCACCACCGCGCACGCCGGCGGCGTGATGATGAGCCCGTGCTCGCCCGGCACGCCGGTCGGATGGACGATCGCGTGCGCTTCGAAGCGCACCCACGGATTTTCGTAGACCACGCGGTGCGCGGTGCGCCGGTAGCCGGTCGAATGGTTCACGACCGGCGTCTTCTTCGCGGTGCCATGTTCTTCGTTGTCGGCTCGAGCCGCGCGCTTGGCAACATTGCGCACGCTCGCTTATGCTCGGCTCGCGCGCACGAGGAGAACGTACGCTGGCGTACCGAAGGTCGGCGTAATCTCAGTATTCATGGCATGCACGCGGGTATGCAGACTTCCGACGAGACCGTGCACAACGACTTTCAAGTACTCTCCTTTCGCGGCGACCTCGACATCTCGCGCTACCCCGAGTTCCGAGCGGCCTTCACGGACGTCGGGCACGCGGCGCCGGTTCTCGTCGATCTCACCGAGGCGACGAGCGTCGACTCCACCTTCCTTTCCGAGCTGCTGCTGTTCAAGCGGCGCCGCCACGGATCGGTCGCGATCGTGATCGCGCCGGCCGGATCGGTTCCGCGCATCTTCGCGCTCGCCAACATCGGCGAGCGAGTCGGCGTGTTTCGCACGCGCGAAGAAGCGATCGACTTCCTGTTCGAGCGCTCCCCCGACGTGACGTAGCGGCGCTACGCGGCGATCGCGTCGGCCAGCTCGTCCAGCACCAGACAGATTCGGCGCGCGATCAACAGCTGCGCGAGCGCCAACGGGTGCGAGATGCGCTCGCGCGCGCCGTCGCTGAACCGGCCGACGCCGTCGACGTCCAAGCCGGCATGGCGCCACCCGAGATGGCCGACGATCTCGGCGCGGACGGCCCGCGCCGTCTCGTCGTCGATGTCGCCGTCGAGCTCGATGACGGTGGTCGGATAGGATCCTTCACCCTCGCTGGTCTGCCGCAGATGCGTCGAACGGCTGGCGAAGTGCGCGTAGTCGAGCGGACGAAAGCGCGGGCCCTTGACGATCTGCGCGTCGAGCCGCGCGTTGTCGACCTCGGGCGCGCAGCGCGAGAAGCGCACGCGCAGGTCCGCGTGCGCTTGCTGCGGACTGATGTGGGCGTCGATGTCCGCTTGGCGGCGGGCGATCTCGGCGCGCACGCCCGGTTCGGTGTAGCCGCGCTGCGCGAGGTCACGTTGGATCTTCCACGCGATCTTGAGCTCGAGCTGCGGATCGAGCCAGACCGAGACGTCGAACAACGAACGCAGGGTGCGCGTGTAGAGCGGGAAGAGTCCGTGCACGATCACGATCGGTTTGGCCTCCAACCGCTCGCGCGCCCCGAAGGTCCCGTCGCGATGGTCGTAGACCGGTTTCTCGATCGTCTGCCCGTGGGCGATCCGCCACAGATCTTCTTCCATCGTCGCGAAGTCGTTGGCGCGCGGGTTGAGCGCGGTCAAGCCGACGGCCGCCCGCTGGGCGCGATCGAGGCTGTGGTAGTCGTCCAAGCAGACCTCGGCGATCCGCTCGGGGCCGAAGATCGCGTGCAAGCCCGCGCAGAGCGTCGTCTTGCCGGTGCCGGAATCGCCGCCGACGGCGACCATGATCGGTCGGTGCATCACGAGCCTAGCCTACCGGCCGGCGCCGTGCTCGTCTCGCCGGCCACCCCGAACTGCGCGAAACGGCCCGCGACCTGCGCGGAATCCGCCGCGGACCTAGGCGTACTCCTCGAGGCCGGCCGGCTCGACGACGGCTTCGATCTGCTCGGGGTTCGACTTCCAGAACCCGTAGCTGAAAAAGAACACCAGCCCGACGACCAGCGCCAGCACGAACCAGATCCAGGTCGTGCGCGAGAGCCCGAAGATCGCCAGGAACAGCGAGAACACGATTCCCAGGATCGGGAAGAGCGGGACGAACGGGACGCGGAACGCGCGCGGAATGTCGGGCTTGCGCGCGCGCAAGTAGAGCACGCCCGCGCACACGACCGTGAACGCGATCAGCGTGCCGATGTTGACCAGGTTGAGCAGCTCGTTGAGCGGGACGATCAGCGCCAGGATCGCGACCGCGATCCCGGTCAGCGCGGTCGTCGCGACCGGCGTCTTGAAGCGCGGGCTGACGTGCGCGACCGCCGGCGGCAGCATCTTGTCACGCGCCATCACGTAGAAGATGCGCGACTGTCCCAGCAGCGAGGCCAAGGCGACGCTGGTCGTGCCGGCGAGCACGCCGATCGTGATCACCCAGGTCAGGATCGGGAGGTGCAGCGGCGCCAGCGCGTAGACCAGCGGGTCCTTGGCGGGGACGTGCGTCCACGGCACCGCGCCGACCAGCACGATCGCGGTCGCGCAGTAGATCACCGTCCCGATCGCGAGCGCGCCGATCACGCCCAGCGGCACGTCGACTTGCGGGTTCTTGCATTCCTCGGCCGTCGTCGTCGCGGTGTCGAAGCCGATGTAGCTGAAGAACACGAACGCGGCGATCGGGATGATGCCGTACGGCTGTGAAGACTCGACCGCCCCGCCGAACGGCACCAGCGCGCCCCAACCCTTGGGGTTGAATTGGGCGAGGTTGGCGCCGTGGAACAGGAAGAAGCCGGCGATGATGAAGACGATCAGCGCGGAGATCTTCAGCACGACGAAGACGTTGTTCGCGCTGGCGGACTCGCGAATCCCGATCGCCAGCAGCGCGCTGAGCGCGAGCACGAACGCCGCGCCGACCACGTCGCACTGCGAGTGGGCCAGGTCGTAGCTGCCGGGCAGCCACCACGGCCCGTTGATGACCAAGTTCGACTGCTGCGCCCAGGTCGGCAGCACCATGCCGATCCCCTTGCCCAGGTCCTGCACCGCGGCCGAGAACTGCTGCGCGACCGGCGCCGCGCTGATGCCGTACTCGAAGATCAGCGCGAAACCGATGATCCAGGCGAACAGCTTGCCCATCGTGGCGTACGCGTAGGTGTAGGCGCTGCCGGCCACCGGGACCATCGCACCGAGCTCCGCGTAGCACAGCGCGGCGAAGAACGAGGTCAGTCCGGCGATCAGATACGAGATGATCACCGAGGGGCCGGCGCCCTTGACGCCGGTCCCGATGGTGGTGAAGATGCCGCCGCCGATCATCGTGCCGAGCCCGATCGAGACCAGGTCCTTGGCCGTCAGCGCGCGCCGGAGCGTCTTGCTCTTGCTCTGCTCGCGCAGCTTCTCGACGGAACTGGTAGCAAACAGGCGGGAGGCAAACGACATTCCGGGGTGGCTTCGCAGGGGGCGCCCGTCCCCCTCCGGCTCAGGCTGCGAGTGGGAACGCGAGCGTCCGCGGGTCCTCGAGCTTCGCGCTGTACGCGCCGCACGCGGCAGCATTGGCGCAGTAGGCGCGGTGCAGCAGCAGCCGGCGCGCGTCGGCGACGCGCTCCTCGCGCCCGCGCCACGTCTCGAGCGCGGCGGTGCGCAGCGCGGCACCGTACGAGAACGTGAGCGGCCAGGGGCGCCGCCGCGGCATCGCGCGATTGAGCGCGCACAGCCGCTGCGCCGCCAGCGCCGGCGGTTGTCCGTCGATCAGAAACGCGATCCCCGCCACCGCGACCGGGACCGTCGCTCCGAGCACGCGCAGCGTCTCCGCCACGACCTCGGTGACGTCGTCGTTGGCCGGGGCGGACCGTCCGGCGGCCACCATGGTCGGTGCCAGCAGCAGCCCGTCGAACGCGACGCGTGCCGCGGCCAGCTCCGCAATCGTGCGGCGCAGGACGCGCTCGGCCGACGCCGCCGCGACGGTGACGTCGTGATCGCCCTCGTCGCGCAGCTCGAGCTCCAGCACCGGGACGAGCCCGTTCTCTTGCGCCAGCGCGGCGCAGCGCGCCAAGGCGTGCGCGTTGGCCGCGACGGCCTCGTCGGACGGTTCGGCGCGAAACACGGCGCGCCAGGTTCCGAAGCCCGCGCCGAGCAGCGCGTACTCGGTCAGCCGGCGGCGCAGCCCGTCGAGCCCTTCGGTGACCGGCTCGCCGAGCGTCCCCGGCAACGGCGCGGCGCCGGCGTCGAGCGCGACGCCCGGCACGATCCCCCGCGCGCGCAGCGCCGCGACGACGCTGCCACGCGCGCCGGTGCTGCGGATCGACTCGTCCGAGAGGATCGCGCCGCCGGCGAAGCGCTCCCAGCCGGGCGCCTCGAGGGCGACCTCACGCCAGGCGCGCCGCACCTCCGCCGTGTCGGGCAGCTCGAGTGCCGCGAAACGGCGGCTGCGCGCCGGTTCGTCCAGCGCGACCACGCCGCGCCCGCCCGCGACCAGCGCGGCGGCCAACGCCGCGACGCGATCGGCCCTCATGCCGCCGCTCCCGCCCGCGCGCCCAGCGCGCGAGCGCGGTCCGCGACGAAGCGCACCGCGTCGCGCGCGCCGACCACGGTGCCGTCGCGCGCGACGATCCACACGCCGCCGTCGTACCGCACCCGCAGGTCGGCCAGGCGCGCTTCCGGGGCGACGCCCTCACCCTCGAGCCAGACGGTCAGATCGAAGGCGGCGCGGAGCGTCCGCGAGACGACGCTCCCCGAGCCGCGCACCACGCGCGCGTGGACGCCGCGCAGCTCGGCACCCAGGTCGGCGGCGAACGCGTGGATCTGCTCGGAGACGTCGCCGGCGACGGCGATCAAGATCGGTCGTGTAGGCACGCCACCACGCTACCGTCGCCGGGCAGCCCCGTCTCGCCGCGGTGCGCGAAACGGCCGAATCGCGGCGCGAAATGCGCACCGCCGGCCCCGGGCTCGCTCGATCACCTCCCCGACCAAAGCGCAGAAACCGTGTTCGAGCGCACGCCGGGCGTCAAACTAAGGTCAAGTCGGGCCAAGATGGTAGTCAGGTGGAGGGTTGTTTGCCGATATCTCGTGTAGCATG
The DNA here is from genome assembly GCA_035504415.1 of Candidatus Sulfotelmatobacter sp. Lineage (NCBI taxonomy): Bacteria > Pseudomonadati > Acidobacteriota > Terriglobia > Terriglobales > Candidatus Korobacteraceae > Candidatus Sulfotelmatobacter > Candidatus Sulfotelmatobacter sp. The sequence continues at coordinate 20,038 of DATJRY010000005.1, forward strand.
GGAGCAGTGCAGCTCTTCGATCAGCTCTTCGGCAAGCGCGACTCGCTCTGGTTCGAAAACGGGGCTGCCGGCGCACGCCAAGGGAAGTTCCAAGCCATGGCCATCAGCGGCGGCCGTTCGGTCACCGTCATGGGCATGGCCCTGGCCCGCGAAGGGCTGGCGTTCGTCTCGCCGGTGCTCTTGGGCGAGCCCGAGCTGCAGATGACCTTGGCCGTCCGGGCCCGCCGGATCGCCACCCGCGTCCGCGTCGACCGGACCGAACCGATGAAGTCGCCCGACCGCATCGTGCACCGCTACTTCTGCAGCTTCATGGCGATCGCGGCCGACGATTGGGATGCGGTGGTCCGCTACGTCGAGAACAAGCCGGAACCGAAGACCGTCGAGTTCGCTCCGACCATCGACGACGATTTCCGCTCGCTGCCGATGTCGGTCCAGAACGACATCGTGCGCTACCTGGTGCGCCAAGGACGACTGCAGCCGCCGGGTCAGGGCCAAGCGCCGCTGATCCGCGTCGAGACCAGCGCCCCGCGCGACCTCGGCAACGGCCGCGTCGCGCGCGACGTGCTGATCCACAGCCGCATCACCAAGCACCAAGAGACGCACTCGTTCGACACGCGGTTCCGCGTCTTCTCGACCAACCAAGTCCAAGCGCTCGACTGACGATCCCTAGAGGCCGAGTGCCCTTCTGACCGCCGGGAGGTATCCGCGCGAGACGGGGACCTCGCTGCGCTGCTTGTCGTCGACGCGCAGCAGGTACGTGCCGCCGAAATAGGGCTCCACCTCGGTCACCCGCTCGGGGTTGACCAGGTAGGCGCGATGCACGCGCAGGAACCCGGCCGGCTCGAGCCGCCCGGCCGCGTCGGCCAGCGCGCCTTTCCAGCGCAGCTCGCCGTCGAACAAGCGCGCGGTCACGACGTGACCGTTGGCCTGCACGTAGCGGATCTCGGCGATCTTCACGAGGCGCGTGCGCTCGCCGTCCTCGAGCGCGACGCGCGAGAGCGGCTTGCCCGCGTCGCGCGCCACCGCGCCGCGCGAGGCGCGCAGCCGCTCGATGGTGCGCGCCAAACGTTCCTGCGAGACCGGCTTGACGACGTAGTCGGCCGCCGCCAACTCGAACGCGTCGACCGCGTGCGTATCGTGCGCGGTGACGAACACGACCTGCGGCGCGGCCGGCATCGCGTTGATGACCTTCGTCGCCTCCAAGCCGCTGAGCCCCGGCAAGTTGATGTCCAGGAAGACGACGTCGTACGGCTGGGCGGCCAACGCCGCCAGCGCTTCGACGGCGTCGCCGGCCTCGGCGATCTCGACGTCGTCGGCGACCGTGCCGAGCACGTAGACCAGCTCGCTGCGCACCAGCGGTTCGTCGTCGACGATCAGCGCGCGCATCAGCGCGCCGCTGCCGGCATCGACGCGGGCACGTAGAAGCGCACCGTCGTCCCCGCGCCCGGCCGGCTCGTCACCCGCAGCCCGCTGGCCGGACCGAACAGCTTGGTCAGGCGCTGGTTGACGTTGTCCATCCCGATGCCGTTGCCGCTCGGAACCGCCGTGCCGGGCGAGAAGCCGACGCCGTCGTCGCTGACGGTGATCTCCGTCCCCTCGCCTGCCGGACGCGCCCCGATGCGCACCGTGCCGCGGCCGCCCTTGGGCGCCAGGCCGTGTCCGATCGCGTTCTCGACCAGCGGCTGCACCGAGAGCACCGGTACGGGCGCGACGCGCGCGCGCGGATCGACCTCGAACGCGACGTGCAGTCCGGCGAAGCGCGCGTGCTCGAAGCGCAGGTACTGCTCGACGTGCTCGAGCTCCTCGTCGAGCGAGACGAACTCGCTGTGCGGCGCGAGCGAGTCGCGGAAGTACTCGGCGAAGTCGACCACGAGGTCGTGCGCGCGAACGGGATCGGTGCGGGTCAACGACGCGATCGTCGTCAGCGTGTTGAACAAGAAATGCGGCGAGACGCGCGCGCGCAGCGCGTCGAGCTCGGCCTTGGTGACCAGCGCCTCGCGCGCGTCGAGCTCCGCCGCTTCGAGCGAGACCGAGAACACGCGCGCCAAACCGATCGCGACCCGTTCGTCGTCGGCCTCGATCGGCGTGCCGGCGCGGTACAGCTTGAGCGCGCCGACGACGGTCCCGCGCACGACGAACGGCGCGATCGTCACCGACGTGAGCGGACAGGTCGCCTCCGGACACCCGATCTCCTCGCGCGCCCGTGCGGTGATGACCTCGCCGGTTGAAAGCGCGCGGTGGGTCAAGCCCGTCAACGAAGGGCCACCGACCAGATGATGGTCCTCGCCGCGTCCGACGTACGCCAACACGTGCTCGACGTCGACGACGGCGCACGCGTCCAGGCTCAAGTTCTCGTAGAGCAAGCGCGCGGTGAACCCGGCGGACTCCGGGCCCAGGCCGCCGCGCAGGTGCGGGATCGCTTCGACCACCAGGTCCAGGACGTTATGGCTCATGAGGCGCAGTAGCGCCGGATGCGCCGCTCGATCGACGTCCTCCTCGCACCGCCCTGGCCCCCGGAGAACCTGCGCGGTACGCAGACGGTCGTGTTCGACGTGCTGCGCGCGACCTCGACGATCGCCGCCGCGCTGGCCAACGGCGCGTCCGGGGTCATCCCGGTCGTCGAGCCCGACGAGGCCGTCGCGCTCGGCGCGCGGCTGGGCCGCGATCGCGTGCTGCTGTGCGGCGAACGCAACGTGACCCGCTTGGCGGGCTTCGACCTGGGCAACTCGCCGGCGGCGATGACGCCCGACGTCGTCACCGGCAAGACGATCGTGATGACGACGACCAACGGCACGCGCGCGATCCGCGCCGCCGCGAACGCGCAGGCCGCGTCGGTTCGAACCTGTGCGCTGCTCAACCGCACCGCCGTCGCGGACGCGCTCGCCGTCGACGACGGCCCGATCGCGATCGTCTGCTCGGGCGAGAAGGGTGCGTTCGCGTTCGAAGACGCCATCGGCGCCGGCGCGCTGGTCGACGCGCTGCTCTCGCTGATCGACGAACCGGAGCTGCACGACGGAGCGCGAGCCGCGGCGTTGCTGTACCGTTCGGTCGCGAGCCGTTTGGCCGACGCGATCGCCAGTTCCGACCATGCGCAAGAGATCGCCGCCAAGGGCTTCGCCGCCGACTTGACGCGCTGCGCGGCGCTCGACCGTCTCGCCGTGGTGCCGACGCTGCGCGAGGGCGTGCTGACGGCCGGCTGACGCCGGCTTCTCATCGAATTCTCTCGTGCGCACGCAGGCGCCGCACGGGGCGGCGCGGGAGTAGTCGCGATCGTGCTGCCCATCGTGTTGGCGCTCGCCGTCTCGAGCGCGGCGCCGTTGTCGGCGTTCGCCGCCTCAGACCCGGTCTACGCGACGGTCACCATCGGCGGAATGACGAGCAGCGGACGCGCGGGCTCGGCAGAGTTCGGTGCCGGCGAGATCGTCGCGCGGCGCGCCGACGGGACGCTGCTGGTGCTGACCGCGAAGCACGTCGTCGCCGACCTGGCGGCGCCGCGCGTGTACTTACGCGACGACGTGCCGACCGGCAGTTGGGTGCAGCGCTTCTTCTCACCGCGGACCGGACGCGCCGCGGCGATCGTCGCCGTCGCGCGCGCGCAGGATCTCGCCTTGCTCGCGGTGCGCCCGCTGCCTGGCGACCGGTACGCGATCGCGCGCTTCGGCGACGATCAACCGGCGGGCGGCACCGTGATCGGCGATCCGTACGGCGCCGCCTGGACGACCTCGACCTTCGCGCTGCTGGACGCGCCGCCCGGCGAGCTGCTCGTGCGCTGCGCGCGCTGCGGCCCGGGCGATTCCGGCGGCGGCGTCTTCGACGCCGACGGACGGCTGGCGGGGATCCTCATCCAGCGACAGACGCGCATCGTCGACGGCCGTTCCGACGCGACCGGCGTCTTCAAGGCGATCGCATTGGCGCCGGTGCGGCGTTTCGTCGCCGGCGTCGCGCCGCGACGGATCCCGGCACGCGCGCTCGCGAACGCCGGCGGCGTCGCGAACAGCGCGGCCTGGGCGCGCTTTCGCGCCGCTCGCGGCGGTCCGGAGCGCTCAATCCGCCGGCGCGTCCTCCAGCAGCCCCGCTTTCGCGAGGTTGGTGAGCAGCGTCTGCACGTCGTCCCACGCGTAGGCCGCACCGTTGTCGCTCCACTGCGCGGCGTCGGCGGCGCGGAACTCGCGCGCGGCCAGGACGCGGCGCACGAAGTGCACCGCCGGCCCGACCAGCTCCAGCTCGCGGTTCGTCCCGATCAAGAGGCACAGCGTCCGGCCGCCGTCGGCCAGCGTCGCGGTGAGGTTCCCGTCGGAGCGCACGCGCAGGCGCTGCTCCGGCTGCACCGGCGTCGTCACGTGCGCCTGCGCCAGCGGCATCGCGGCGGCGACGGTGCCGTTTTGCACGAACGACTGCCACAGCCGCACGACCGCGGCCGCGTCGCCGCTGAGCGATTGCAACACCTCGGCCGCGCGCGCCAGCTGCGCCGAGATCGCGGCGACGCCGTCGGCGTCGACCTCGCCCGGCGTCGCGCCGGGCAGCACCGGCGCGGGTCCGCGCCAACCCGCTTCGGGCAACAACGCCGCGTCGAGCAGCTTGCCGACCAGCTGCGTGTACGAAACCGGCGTGAACGAAAGGTTGAGCGCCAGTGAGCCGCCGCTGCCGCCGCACGCTTCGTGCCACACGCCGGCCGGCAAGATCAGCAGATCGCCCGGCTCCATCAGCACTTCGGTGACGTCGTCCTCGTCGAACGGCGTCAGTCGCTCCCACGGCTGCGCGCTGACCGATGGGTCGGCGTATTGCGGCGTGCCGTCGGCGCGGATGCTTCCGTTGGCGCGCGGCCACGTCAACGCGGGGTGATTCGAGAAGCGCCAGGTCTTGGTGCCTTCGATCTGCAGCGTGCTCGCGATGCGCCCGTCGAAGTGCCAGTTGTATCCCGAGCCCTCGGGCGAAAGATAGGCGTTGAACGAGACCTTGCCCGGAAACCCGAGCTGACGCTTGATCGCGGCGACGAACGGCGCGAGTTCGGTGACGCGGGTCTCGATCTGCGAGACGCACAGCGTCGCACCGGCGTCGAACAGCGGCACCGCTTGGTCGAGGCCGGCGCGAAACGCGCTCGAGCGCAGCTCGCCGGCGGCGCGCGGCGCGCCCGACGTGCCCGCCTCGGTCTTCTGGTCGAAGCTGGCGCGCAAATAGTCGGGTGCGACCGGGCCCGGCGCGAGCGCGCGACCGAAGGCCTCGCGGTCGAAGAAACCGGCATACTTGCCGGGAAAGCCCTTCACGTAGAGCGGCTTGCGCGCAAAGTACTCGCGCACGAACGTCTCGGGCGTGACCGGCGCCAGCCAGGCCCGCAGCTCCTCGCCGCTTTTCGCGGCCACCAGTGGGGTGGGGGAAACGCTCGTCGTCATCGCGGTGCGCTCACCGTTCGGCGCGACGAGCGCCCCTGCCCCTGCCCTAGGCCGTGAGCAGGGCCGCCGGCGTGATCGGCAGCACGCGCACGCGCACGCCGGTCGCATGGTAGACGGCGTTGGCCGTCGCCGCCGCGCTGCCGACGTTGCCGATCTCGCCGATCCCCTTGATGCCCAGCGGGTTGACCTGCGGGTCGGCTTCGTCGACCAACACGATCTCGACGCTGCCGATGTCGGCGTTGACCGGGACCAGGTAGTTCTCGAGCGTCGCGTTCATGATCCGGCCGCTGCGCAGGTCCTCCTGCGAACCCTCGTGGAGCGCCATCGAGACGCCCCAGACCGTGCCGCCCAGGAACTGGCTGGTCGCGGTGCGCGCGTTGACGATGCGGCCGGCGGCGAACGCGCTGACGACGCGCGCCACCTTGACCATCCCGAAGTCCGGGTCGACGTGCACCTCGACGAAGTGCGCGCCGAACGCGTGCGCCGCGTACGGCTTGGGCGTCGAGCGATCGGCGACGGTCTTCGCCGTCCCCGTGATCGACGTTCGGCCGGCGCGCTGCAAGATCGCCGGATACGTCTCGCTGCGGCCGGCGTCGTGCGCGAGCGCGACGCGGCCGTCGGCGAAGACCAAGTCGTCGTAGCTCGCGCCGTGCAGCGGCCCGTCGGCGCCCGAGACCAGCGCGGCGAGCTTGCGGCGCAGGTCTTCGCCCGCCGCGGCGACGGCGTTGGCGACGCTGGCCGTCAGCTGCGAGCCGCCGGCCACCGGCGCGTCCGGCAGCTCGGTGTCGCCCAGCACGAACCGCGCCCGGCTCACCGGCACGCCGGCCGACTCGGCCGCGATCTGCGTGAACGCGGTGTACGCGCCGGTGCCGATCTCCACGCCGGCGCTCGAACCGACCACGCTGCCGTCGGCGTTGAGGGTGACGTTCGCGGCCGCGGTCGACCGGTTCGACGGATACGTCGCGGTGCCCATGCCCATCCCGACCAGCAGCCCGTCCGGCGTGCGCATCGAGCGCGGCGCCGCCGTGCGACGCGACCAGCCGAACCGCTCGGCGCCCTGCAGATAGCACTGGCGCAGCGACTTCGAAGACCACGGTTTGCCGCTGTCCGGATCCGACTCGGCGTAGTTGCGCAGCCGCAGCTGCACCGGATCGACGCCGGTCGCGTAGGCCAGCTCGTCCATCGCCGACTCGAGCGCGAACGACCCGCTCGACTCGCCCGGCGCGCGCATGTAGGTCGGCGTGACCACGTCGTAGCGCACGCCACGGTGGGTGGTGACCTGATTGGGGACCGCGTACAGCATGCGCGTGATGACCGCGCAGTTCTCGATGAAGTCGTCGTAGCGCGAGACCGACGTGCGCACGTCGTGCGCCAGCGCGACCAGCGTGCCGTCGTGCCGCGCGCCGATGCGAATGCGCTGCTCGGTGTGCGGCCGGTTGCCGAAGCCGCCGAACATCTCGGGCCGCGTGAGCACGATCTTGACCGGGCGCCGCACGATCTTGGCCACCATCGCGGCCAGCAGCGTGTGCGGGTTCGTACCGCCCTTCGACCCGAACGCGCCGCCGACGAAGCGGGTGATGACGCGCACGTCGGCCGGCGCGATGCCGAGCACCTTCGCGATCGAGTCGCGCCGCGCATCGGGCCCCTGCGAGGCGTCGTAGACGGTCAGTCGCTCGCCGTTCCAGACGGCCTGCGTCGCATGCGGCTCCATCGGGTTGTGGAACTCGCGCGGCGTCACGTAGTGCAGGTCGAGCTGCACCGGCGCGCCCGCGAACGCGGCGGCGAAATCGCCACGGCTGGTGTCGGGCGGGTTGCGGTTGGCGCTCTTGGGCGTGAACTCGTCGGCGCCGCGGCCGTCGATCGTCGTCGTCGGCGGCTGTTCGACGTAGTGGACGCGCAGGCGCGAAGCGGCGTCGGTCGCGCGTTCGAACGTGTCGGCGACGACCAGCGCCACCGGTTGACGGTCGTACCACACGCGGTCGTCCTGCAGCAGCTTGAGCTTGCGATCCCCCGCGTCGGCGTTGACCTTGGGCGCGTTCTTGAAGGTGAGGATCTCGAGGACGCCCGGTACCGCGCGCGCTTCGCGCTCGTCGATCGCGACGATCCGGCCCAGCGTGATCGCGCTGGGGACGATGACGCCGTAGACGACGCCCGGCAGCGGCTCCTCGTACGAGTAGCGCGCCGCGCCGGTGACCTTGGCGACGCCGTCGACGCGCGGGACGCCCGGCCCGATCACGCCGCACCCCCGACCAGCGCCAGCGCGCGCACCATCGCGTTGCGCGCCAGCGTCGTCTTGAAGGCGTTGAGCCGCTGCGGTTTGGCGGCCGCCAACTCCGCCTGGGCGGCGGCCAGGTACGTCGCTCGGCTCGCCGGCTTGCCGATCAGCGCCGCCTCCGCCGCATGGGCCCGCCAGGGCTTCGCGGCCACGCCGCCGAGCGCGAGCCGCGCGGCGCGGATGACGCCGTGGCGCACGTCCAGCCCGGCCGCCACCGAGACGAGCGCGAAGGCGAACGAGTTGCGATCGCGCACCTTGAGGTACGCGCTGTTGCGCGTCAGCGCGGTGGGCACGAAGCTGATCGCTTCGATCAGCTCGTCGCGGCCGAGGATCGTGTCGCGCTCAGGGTCCTCGCCCGGCAGCCGGTGGAAGCCGTCGAACGAGAGGGTGCGCCGGCCGTGCGGGCCCAGCAGATGGATCGTCGCGTCGGCCGTCAGCAGCGCGACGGCCAGGTCCGAGGGATGGACGCAGATGCAGCGCGGGCTGGCCCCGAAGATCGCCATCTGCCGGTCGTCGCCGCCGATGGCGGTACAGCCCTCACCGTTGCGGCGCTTGTTGCACGCTTGGGTCACGTCGCGGAAGTACACGCAGCGCGTGCGCTGCATGACGTTGCCGCCGATGGTGGCCATGTTGCGGACCTGCGGCGAGGCGCTCAGCGCCAGCGCCCGCGCGATCGCCGGCGCCGCGGCGCGCACGTGCTCATCGTCGGCGACGTCGTTCATCTTGGCCAACGCGCCGATCCGCAGCGTCCCGTCGGATCGGGTCTCGATCTGCGCCAGCGGCAGCGCGCCGATGTCGATCAGCGTCGCCGGCGTCGCGCAGCCGATCTTCATCAGGTCGATCAGCGTCGTGCCGCCGGCCAAGAACGCGGCGTGCGGCTGCGTCGCGAGAGCGCGCTGCGCCTCGTCGGCGCCGGTGACGCGCACGTAGGCGAACGGCCGCATCAGCCGGCACCGCCGGCCGCGCGCACCGCCGCGACGATGTGCGGGTAGGCCCCGCAGCGGCAGATGTTGCCGCTCATCTGCTCGCGCACGCTGTCCGCGTCGAGCGGCCGTTTCTCGTTGAGCAGGCCGACCGCCGAGCAGATCTGTCCGGGCGTGCAGTAGCCGCACTGGAACGCGTCCTGGTCGATGAACGCCTGCTGCACCGGGTGCAGCGTGCCCTCGTGCGCCAAACCCTCGATCGTGGTGACGGCTTTGCCTTCGACCGCGATCGCCAGCGTCAAGCAGCTGTTGACGCGGCGGCCGTCGACCAGCACCGTGCAGGCGCCGCACTGGCCTTGATCGCAGCCCTTCTTCGTCCCGGTCAACCCGAGCCGTTCGCGCAACGCGTCGAGCAGCGTCACTCGCGGCTCGATGGTCAGCGCACGCCGCTGGCCGTTGACCGTGAGCGCGACCGCGACCGGGCGCGGGCCGCGCGGCGCGACGGTGACGGCGACGATTTGACGCGCAACGAGCAGCTGCGGTCGCAGCCCGATGCCGAACGCGACGGCCGGCAGCGCGGAAGCGACCAGAAACCGGCGGCGCGAGAGCTTGCCTGACGGCACGAGCGATCCTCCCTGACAGATCGCTGCTGGTATACCCCGCGCGGCGGGGCCTCGACGCTAAGGAGCCGTCGGCCGGCGCAGCTCGACGTTCCCGCGCGGCGGGAACGTGAGCGCATTTTTCCCCGGGATCCCGACCGAGGTGTAGGTGTCGCCGGTGCGCACCCCGACCGCGAACGCCGGCCGCACGTCCGGCCCCTCGTCGGCCCATCGCCGGGTGGGCCCGAAGCAGATCTCGACCCGATCGCCGGTGCGCACGTTCTTCAAGAACCCCTTGCCGTTGTCGTCGCCCCAGACCTCGAAGGCCGTGCCGTCGGCGAGCGTGACCTCGCCGACCTGATAGTGCGCCGGTCCGGTCGGCTGTCGAATCGCGGCCACCGGCCCCGCATCGCAGATCACGGCGTCATTCTAGCGACGAATCGTGTGGAGCGCGTTACGGTTCGTCGTCGGAGGCGCCGGCGACGAAGACGCCCGGCGAGCGGACGACTACGCGATCGCGGCGCGCGTCGAAGCGCACCGTCGAACCGAAGGCCGTCGCGATCGTCGCGCTGGCGACCATCGTGCGGCCGCGGACCGTGAACGGCGCGTGCGCCAAAACGATGCGGTGCCCGTTGAGGTTGGCGCGATCGGTCCCGGCACGCATCACGAGCACGTCGGTGCCCTTGCGCACCGTGATCGCGCCGCTGTGCGTATCGAAGCTCATCTGGGCGCCCGAGGCTTCGGCGACCGCGCGCAACGGCAAGAAGGCGCGGCCGTCCGCGGTGGTGACCGGCGAGACGTCCGAGGCGATCCGCTGCCCGTCGACGCTGACCGAGGCCGGGGTCGACAAGGCGACCGCCAGTGACGCGACCAGGGCGGTCACGGCGGTGGCGATCACTAGGCGGAGGCTAGGCAGTAGCTGGCTCACGATCGACCTCGTGGAGAAAGTCCGGGTATTGTTCCCGAATTACCTTCTCTATTTCTTCACGAAGCTTGGCCAGCAGTTCGACTTCTGGATAGGTGCCGACCAGCTCGCCTTTGCGGTAGATCGCTCCCTTGCCCTTGCCCCCGGCGATCCCGACGTCGGCCATCTTCGACTCGCCGGGGCCGTTGACGACGCAGCCCATGACCGCGACCTTGACCGGCGCAGTGTACTCCTTGGCGATCGCCTCGACCATCCGGGCCAGGTTGACGACTTCGATCTCGGCCCGGCCGCACGAGGGGCAGGCGGTGATCTCAAAGCCCTTCTCGCGGATCTGGAGCGCCTTGAGGATGCCCCAGGCCACCGGGACCTCTTCGACCGGGTCGGCCGCCAGCGAGACGCGCAGCGTGTCGCCGATCCCCTCGAACAGCAGCACCCCCAGGCCGATCGACGAGCGGATCGTCCCGTCGAACGGGAGCCCGGCCTCGGTCACGCCGAGGTGCAGCGGGTAGTGGGACCCGCGCGCGTCCAGCTCCTTGGCCAGCAGGCGGTACGCGTAGATCGTGTTGACGGCGTCATGGGCCTTGACCGAGATGATGACGTCGGTGTGGCCCAGGTCCTCGAGGATGTCGACGTGGCGCAGCGCCGAGGCGACCAGTGCCTCGGGCGTGTGGCCCATCGTCTCCTCGAGATCGCGCGCCAGCGAGCCCATGTTCACGCCGATGCGGATCGGGGTCTTGGTCGCGAGCGCGGCCTTGACGACTTCGACCGTCTTCTCGCGGCTGGTGATGTTGCCGGGGTTGAGGCGCAGCTTGGCCACGCCCGCGTCGAGCGCCGCCAGCGCCATCTTGTGGTCGAAGTGCACGTCGGCGACGATCGGGACCGGCGAGCGCGCGACGATGTGCGGCAGCCCGGCGGCGTCCTTGGGGTCCTGACAGGTGACCCGCACGACCTCGCAGCCGGCCATCGCCAGCGCGTAGACCTGCTCGAGCGTCTTCTCGTAATCGGCCGTGTCGGTGGTCGTCATCGACTGCACGACGACCGGGTGGTCGCCGCCGATCCAGACCTTCTTGGCGTCCTTCGACCAGCTCGACTTGTTCTCGAGCAGAATCGGCTTCGTCTTACGCCGCAAACGGATCACTTTAACGGCGCTCCGCCCCAGGCTCCGCGCCCCCCACGCCATGCGTGGGGCCCCCGAACCGCCCTCGCCGCGACGTGTCGAAGCGGGGACGATTCTTCTGCGCTCGGTCCATCACGGTAATCTCTACGAGAAACACGGGCTGTTCGACCTTCCCTGGCGTTAGAACGCCGTTTGGCCCGCCAGGGCCGAGGCGATGTCGTGGAACGAGACCAGCAGCATCAGCACGATCAGGACCGCGATGCCGCCGAAGTGCACCAGCGCCTCCTTCTCGGGGTCGACCGGTTTGCCGCGCAGCATCTCTACCACGATGAACGCACCGCGACCGCCGTCGAGTGCCGGGATCGGCAACAAGTTGAAGATGCCCAGCGAGGTCGAGATCATCGCCGCGATCGCGACGAAGAAGAACGGGCCGAACTCCTGTGCCTGACTGGCCGCGCGCGCCATCCCGATCGGGCCTTGCACTTGGCCGATGACCGACGCGGGGTGGACGATCAGACCGCCCAGCGCGCCGAGCGTCGCCGACCACACGAAGGCGAACTCGCGCCAGCTGTAGCTGAGCGCCTCGGCGATGCCGACCCGCTGCGTGGTGGGCAGCGGCGTGAAGCCCAGGTGCCCGTTCTTCGGATCCGCCGCCATGCCGACCGGCGTGAGCGTGAGCGCGTGGTCGACGCCGTTGCGCTGATAGACGACGCGCAGTGGCTTGCCGAGCGCGCCGTGGATCGTTCGCACCAGCACGGTTCCGTCGGTCATCGGCTTGCCGTCGATCGAGACGATCTTGTCGCCGGCTTGCAGGCCGGCGTTGGCGGCCGGCAGGTGCGGGACCAGCTCGTAGATCGTCGTCGTCGGCGCTTCGGCCGGAATCCCGAACGCGAGCGCGCCGCCGAACAGCAGCACCAGCGCGACGATGAAGTTGGCGATCGGCCCGGCCAGCACGATCCCCAGGCGCGTCAACGGCGTCTTGGCCTGGAAGTTGTCGGGATCGTGCTTGACGCCGGTGCGGAACTCGCGCTGCTGCTCGGCCTCGTTGGTCTTGCCGTCCTCGCCCTTCATCTGGCAGTAGCCGCCGATGGGGAGCAGGTTGAAGCGGTAGTTGGTCCCACTGCGCGGCGAGGTCCACTTGGCCAGCGTCGGCCCCATCCCGACCGCGAAGTCGGTGACCTTCACGCCGGAACGGCGGGCGACCAAGAAGTGGCCGTATTCGTGGAGCACCACGAGCACAGAGAGCATCAGCAGGTAGACGACCAGGCGTTCGAGGGTCATGAGCTCCGTACGGTTCCGGCCGCCCGCGCGTCCACGAACGCTCGCGCCGCTTCGCGAGCCGAGCGGTCTGCGACGCGCACCGCTGCCAGACTCAAGTCTTCATAGTCGACCCGTTCGAGCGCGGTTTCGATGCACGGGGCGATCTCACCGAAGCGTAACGTCCCCGCGACGAACGCGGCGACCGCCACCTCGTTGGCGGCCGAGACGACCGCCGGCGCGGTCCCGCCGCGGCGCAGCGCCTCGTAGGCCAGTCCCAGGCACGGGAACCGTTCGAGGTCGGGCCGTTCGAAGGCCAGCGTCGTGGCCGGCATCCCGCGCTCGCCGCCCAGCGCCGCCAGCGCGTCCGCGAAGGGACGGTCGGCGAGCCGGTCCGGATAGGCCAGGGCGTAGCCGATCGGTAGCCGCATGTCCGGCGCGGCCAGCTGGCCCAGCACGTTGCCGTCGGTGAAGACGACGAAGCCGTGGGCGACCGAGGTGCGGTGCACCAGGACCTGGACGCGCTCGCCGGGGACTCCGAACAGCTGCGAGGCTTCGATGACTTCGAGCCCCTTGTTCATCATCGTCGCGGAGTCGATGGTGTTCTTGACACCCATCTGCCAGGTCGGGTGGGCCAGCGCGTCGGCCACCGTCGCGTCGGCCATCTCCGCGCGGCTGCGCGTCCAGAACGGGCCGCCGGAGGCGGTCAGCACGATCGCGGCGACCCGCTCGGGCCGCGCGCCCTGCAGGCACTGGAAGATCGCCGAGTGCTCGCTGTCCACCGGCAGCAGCTTGGCCCCGCTGCGCGCCGCGTGCTCGACCAGCAAATGGCCGGCGGCGACGATCAGCTCCTTGTTGGCCAGCGCGACGTCGGTGCCCCGATCGACCGCCGCGAAGACGGCTTCGAAGGCGACCGCGCCGTCGGTGGCGGCCAGCACGACGTCGGCGCCGGTGCGCGTCGCGACCGCCATCAACCCGTCCGGCCCGTCGCCCGCGGTGGTGGCGATCCGCGGGCCATGCCGGGCAGCCTGCTGCGCCAGCAGCTCGGCGTTGCGCCCCGCCGCCAGCCCGACCACCTCGAAGCGCTCGGGGTGCCGTTCGATCACGTCCAGCGCCTGCCGCCCGATGCTCCCCGTCGAGCCGAGAATGGCGACGCGCTTGCGCGAGCCGGTCATGAATTGTCCCAACGGTACTGCGAGATCACGCCGATGAGATACAACGCGAAGTAGAACGCGATCCCGCCGAACAGGTAGGAATCGAAGCGGTCCAGGACGCCGCCGTGGCCGGCGATCAGCGAGCCCGCGTCCTTGACCTTGGCGTCGCGCTTGAGGGCGCTCTCGACCAGGTCGCCGGCTTGCGCCGCGATCGAGGTGATCGCCGCGACAATCATCCCCTGCCACCAGGAGACGTGCACCCACGGCACGAGCACGATCGCCGCACCCGCCGCCAGCGCCGCGACGAAGCCGCCCAGCGCGCCCTCGACGGTCTTCTTCGGCGAGAGGCGGGTGAGTTGGTGACGGCCGATCGCGCTGCCGACCAGCATCGCGAAGATGTCGGTGAAGGCGATGATCACGATGATCCACGACGTCCACACGATCCCGTCGTGCAGCGCGCGAATGGCGATGAAGTACGTGATCAGCTTGCCGACGTAGAGCACGCCGAGCAGCGTGAACGCGCTGCGCGCGAGGTAGCCGGAGTCGGCGGTGAAGGTCGCGACGCCGAGCGCGACGACGATCGTCGCGCCGAGCAGAATCCCCTCGTAACGATGAATGAGCCCGAAGTGCGTCAGCACGACGTACGCCCACGTCGCGGCCATCGCGACCGGCAGCTCGAGCTGCGCGCCCTTGCGGGCGGACAACCCGGCGAACTCGTACAGACAACCGGTCGCGATCAGCAGCACCAGCACGGTGAACGCCGGCGACCAGGCGACGCACGCGAAGCCGACGGCCGCGAGCAGCAGCCCGATCAGGATGCGCCGCGCGCCGATCCCGCCCGAACGGCGCGGTTCGTTGGCTGTGGTCGCGGCCGGCGCGGTCGTGGTCGTGGTCGTCACGATGCGGCCCGCCGGCGCTGGAACTCGGCGATCGCCTCGGCGAAGCGGTCGCGGTCGAAGTCGGGCCAGTACGTCTCGCGCAGGACCAGCTCCGCGTGCGCGACTTGGTAGAGCAAGAAGTTCGAGAGCCGCGACTCGCCGCCGGGCCGGATAACCAAGTCGGGGTCCGGCATCCCGGCGGTGGTCAGATAGCTCGCCAGCGTCTCTTCTTCGATCCCCTCGGGCGCCAGCCGGCCGGCGCGCACGTCGTCCATCATCCGGCGCACCGCGTCGCGCAGCTCGCTGCGCGCGCTGTAGTTGACCGCCAGGTTGAGCACCAGCCCGGTGTTGCCGGCCGTCGCCGCGGCCAGCTTCTCGAGCGCGTCACGCGAGGCGCGGGGGAACTGCTCCCAGCGGCCGATCAAATTGACCCGCACGCCGTTACGCGAGAGCTCCGCCAGCTCCGTTTGCGCGAAGTACACGCTCAGGTCGAGCAGCAATGAGATCTCGGTCGCCTCGCGCTTCCAGTTCTCGGTCGAAAAGCCGTACACGGTCAGCATCGGGATGCCCCAGTCGCTGGCCGCGCGCGTGACCTCGCGCAACGCGATGATGCCGCGCCGGTGGCCCTCGATGACGGGAAGCCGGCGGCGGCGCGCCCAGCGGCGGTTGCCGTCCATGATGATCGCGACGTGCGCTGGGAGCCGGCTGGGGTCGAGGGTCACGCCGCGCGGCGGCCGCAAGAGCGCGGGCATCAGAGACGTTCGTACCCGTCGTAGCCGACCGCGAGCTCGAAGGCGCCGTCGTGCGCCCCCGTCAGCGGGCGTACCCGCAGCAGACGGAGCACCCCCAGGCCCAGCGCCGGATACGGCGGGGCCACGACCCGGAGGCGAAGGGGGTGATCTCCGAGCGCAGCGCGAGCCTGCGTCCACGGGAGCATCGTGAGTGATTCGAGGTTCATGGGGTCATTTCATCGGCGGATCGGCCGCGGCCGAACGGCGACGGCGGATCGGCCGCAGGCCGAACGCGACGGCGGATCGGCCGCAGGCCGAACGCGACGGCTTCCGACGCAGTCGGAAGCCACTATACTTCCATGATCTCTTTTTCTTTGCCGGTGACCAGCTCGTCGATCTGTTTGGTGAACTTGTCGGTCAGCTTCTGGACCTGGTCCTGACCGCGTTTGATCTGATCGTCGGTGATCGTTCCGTCCTTGGCCAGCGCCTTGACGTCGTCGATCGCCTTGTGGCGCACGTTGCGCACCGCGACCTTGTGCTCTTCGGCCTTCTTTTTGACCAGCTTGACCAGCTCTTTGCGGCGGTCTTCGGTCAGCGGCGGAAACGAGAGGCGGATCGAGGCGCCGTCGACGTTCGGGTTGAGGCCCAAGTCGCTGGTCTCGATCGCCTTGCGGATCGCCCCGATGGTGCTCTTGTCGAACGCGGTCACCAGCAGCGAACGCCCGTCGGGCGAGTTGATGCTGGCCACCTGTTTGAGCGGCACGGCCGAACCGTAGGCTTCGACCTGCAAGCGGTCCAGCAGCGCGGGCGCGGCACGACCGGTGCGGATCGAGGCGAAATCGGCGCGCGTCGCCTCGAGCGCCTTGTTCATCTTCGCTTCCGTGTCGCGGTAGACGTCGTCAAGCATGCGTCACTCCTTCGGCGGCGGCGCGCCCGACACTCCGTCCGACGGTCGTCCCGATCGCCTCGCCCATCACGACGCGGCGGATGTTGCCGGGCACGTTCATGTCGAACACGATGATCGGCAGCGCGTTGTCCATACACAGCGTCAGCGCGGTCGAGTCCATGACTTCCAGACCCAGCTCGAGCACGCGCAGGTAATCGAGCTGGACGAAGCGCGTCGCCGAGGGGTCCTTGAACGGATCGGCGCTGTAGACGCCGTCGACCTTGGTGGCCTTGAGGATCGCGCTCGCCCCGACTTCGACCGCGCGCAGCGCGGCGGTCGTGTCGGTGGTGAAGTACGGGTTGCCGGTGCCGGCCGCGAAGATGACGACGCGGCCCTTCTCCAAGTGCCGCAGCGCGCGGCGGCGGATGTACGGCTCGGCGATCGCGTTCATCGCGATCGCGGTCTGCACGCGGCTGGGGACGCCGATCCGCTCGAGCGCGTCTTGCAGCGCCAGCGCGTTGATGACCGTCGCCAGCATCCCCATGTAGTCGGCGGTGGCGCGATCCATCCCGGCGGCTTCGTGCATCTTGCCGCGCCAGATATTGCCGCCGCCGACGACGACCGCGACCGAGACGCCTTCGGCGTGCACGGCCGCGACTTCGCGCGCCATGGCGACCGTCGTGTCGACGTCGACGGAGTTGCCGCTCCCGGCGAACGCCTCGCCCGACAGTTTCAGCAGGACGCGATCGTACGCCGGGCGTTGCAGATGCTAGTCCTCGCCCAGCCCGAACTTGGCGTAGCGGCGCACGGCGATCTTCTCGCCGAGCACGCCGCTGACCGACTTGACCAGCTCGCCGATGGTCTGCGCGTCGTCCTTCACGAACGGCTGCTCGAGCAGCGTGTGGTCCTCGTACCACTTGTTGAGCTTGCCTTCGAGGATCTTTTCGACCACGTTCGCCGGCTTGCCGGGCGGCACGGTCTTCTCGAGCTCGAGCTTGACTTCGGCCAGCACGTCGGAGGGCACCGAGTCCCGATCCAGGTAGGCCGGCGACATCGCCGCGATGTGCATCGCAACGTCGCGCACGAGCTCCTTGAAGCGCTCGTTGCGGGCGACGAAGTCGGTCTCGCAGTTGATCTCGACCAGCACGCCGATCTTCCCGCCGGAGTGGATGTACGAGCCCACCAGACCCTCGTTGGCGGTGCGCTCGGCGGCCTTCTTCTCGGCCTTCGACTGTCCGAGCTCGCCCAGGCGGGCCTTGGCCTTGTCCTGATCGCCCTCGGCCCACAGCAGGGCGTTGCGGACGTCGGACATCCCGGCGCCCGTCTCCTCGCGCAGGCGCTTGATCTCGTCGGCGGTCGGCTTGTATGCGGTATTCACGTGTTTCTCTTCGGCAGCTTGCGGTGGTCGGTGGTCGTCAGACGCCGGCCTCGACGGGCTCGGGCGCCGCTTCTTCGGCGTACTGCTGGTCGTACTCGGCGGCGTCGTAGGAAGACTCGGTCTCGGTCTTGCCTTCGATGATCGCGTTGGCGAGCGTCGAGACCATCAGGCGAACGCTGCGGATCGCGTCGTCGTTGCCCGGCACCGCGTAGTCGATCTCGTCGGGATCGCAGTTGGTGTCGATGACGGCGATGATCGGGATGTGCAGCTTACGCGCCTCGGCGACGGCGATGCGCTCCTTCTTCGGGTCGACGATGAAGATCGCGTCCGGCAGACGGTGCATGTCCTTGATGCCGCCCAGGAACTTCTCGAGCTTCTCAAGCTCGTCGGTCAGCCGCGCGACTTCTTTCTTGGGGAGCAGATCGAAGGTGCCTTGCTGGCGCATCCCCTCGAGCTCGCGCAGGCGCGAGATGCGCTTCTGAATCGTCGCGAAGTTGGTGAGCGTGCCGCCCAGCCAGCGCTGGTTGACGAAGAAGGTGCCGGCGCGCTCCGCCTCTTCCTTGACCACGTCCTGGGCCTGCTTCTTGGTGCCGACGAAGAGAATGACGCGACCTTCGCGCGAGAGCTGCTTGACCGCGTCGTAGACGTGGTTGAGCATCGTCAGCGTCTTGCCGAGGTCGATGATGTAGATACCGTTCCGCTCTTGGAAGATGTACGGCTTCATCTTCGGATTCCAGCGGCGGGTCTGGTGTCCGAAGTGGACGCCCGCCTCCAGAAGAGCGCGCATGGTAACGCCTGAGGCCATGATGGGATAGGGTCCTTTCTGAGCCCGCGTCGACCGTCCGTGGTCCCGTGGTGGGCGCATGCACCCCGGCCGCTCCGGGCCGGTGAAATGGTCGCCGCGAGCCGAGGGCCCGGGGCGCAACCGCTCGAGTATAGCACGAAGGCGCCCCCGGGCCCAATGGGTCCGAGGCCGCTCGGCAGGACGCTCGCTTGCTTTTGTCCGGGAGGGGGCGGCTAGTAGGTGCCGACCATCGTGAAGAGCTCACCGCCCGAGCCCTGGAGTTGGAACTCGCAGCTCAAGGCACCGCCGGCGTTCGCGTCGCCGAGGGCGTCGATGTCCCACTGCGCGGCCTGGTACGGCGGATTCACGCCGGGGGTGAAGTACTCGATCGGCATGTAGGCCGGCCCGGTACCATACCCGTTGTCCGCTGTGCCGGGCAGGTAGCAGGTATTGCCGAGGATCGTGAACGTGCCGTTGCTCTCGTCCGCGTTGATCGTGCCGAGCGGGGCGATCTGAGCGGTCACGTCGAGGTTGACGCTCTGGGTCACGGGGCTGCCGGCGACGACGTTCCAGGTCTGGCCGAGCATCGTGACGTTCAGCGGTCCCGGCGGAGCCGGCGTCGGCGAGGGGCTGGCTGTCGGCGTGGGGGCCGGAATGGGCGTGCCGGGTGCGGTCGGCTGATAGAGCGCCGCCACCTGCGCGGCGGTGAGGGCGCTGGCGAAAATCGCGTAACCGCCGATCTCGCCCGCCAGGCCCGCGCCGCCGGCCGAATACGACACGCGGCCGCTGATCGAGGCGTCGCTGGCGTACATGATGTCGTTGCTGCCGCCGCAGGGTTCGAGTTCGCTCAACGTCTGCACGCCGTCGACGTAGAGATACATTTGGCACCCGGCGGCGCCGGTGTAGTGCACGGTCTCGGCGATGAAGTGCGCGTTTCCGTCCGCGAACGTCGTGGCCGTGGAGGTCCAATTGTTGGTGGGGTAGAGCCCGATGAACGGCTGCGTCCCCGCGGTGGAACCGTTCTTCCACACGCCGATGTAGTAGTCGTTGATCTCACCGAACTCCGCGATCTGCGCGCCATTGGGCTTCGCCCAGAGCGCCACCGAGAAATCACTGGCCCACGCGCCGCTGCTTTGTTTCGCAAGCGGCATGGTCGGCAGCGCGACGCGTGGTGCGGCCGGACTGGGGAGCGCCGCGAAGCTCTCGAACGAATCGCTCAAACCCGGCACGATGCTGGTCTGACCGAGCAGGTAGTTCGTTCCGCTCTTGCCCTTGTAGGTGCCGTTGCGACCGTTGCCGGACGAGTCATAGGCGATGGTTCCGGTCGTCTCGTCGAGACGATAGTACGCATACGGCTGCAAGAACTGCACCGCGGCGTCGTAGCCGATGCCGGCCGGCGGAGTCGGTGCCGGCGTGGGCGTCGGCGTCGGCGTCGGCGGCCCGGCGCCGTACAAGCCTGCGATCTGCGAGGCCGTCAGTGCGCTCGCGAAGATCGCGACCCCGCCGATCTCACCCGCGAGCGGGTCGTAACCGGCTTGATAGGAGACGCGACCGCTGACACCGGCGTTCGAATTCGCATATCGGATCACGCCGGTTCCGCAGCTCGTCTCTTGCGTGCTGCCGGCGAGCGCGCCGTCGACGTAGAGCTGGTCCAAGCAGCCCGAGCCGCCGTTGTGCACGGTCATCGCGACGAAGTGGATGCCGCCGTCGGAGAACGTCGCCGAGGGCGCGGTGACGGTCGCGCTCGGATAGTCTTGCATCACCGGGGTCGTGCCCGACTCGCCCAGCCAGAAGTCGTTGACCTCGACGAATGACGCGGTCTGCGCCGTTGCGCCCGGAAGAACCCATGCGGCGACGGTGAAGTCGCTCTCCCACGTCCCGCCCGACATGCCCAGCGGCATCCACGCCAGCGCGATGCGCGGAGCGCTCAGCGCGCTCGACGTGGTCTTCACCGACCACGGCAATCCCGGCGCCACCGGGTTCTCTGCCAGCAGGTAGTTCGTACCGGCCGTGCCTTCATAGGTTCCGTTGAGGTTGTTGCCGGACGCGTCGTACGCGACCGTCCCGCTCGTCTCGTCGAGCCGGTAGTACGCATACGGTCCAAGCGCGAGTACCGCTGCGTCGTACGTGCTGCCGGGGACGGCCGAGGCGATCGCCGCTGCGTGTCGACGCGCATCGTCGGGCACGGCTTTGCCGGCCCCCGTGTGGCCGCCGGGGGAACACGCCGCAGCCAGGGCAAAAAGACCGAGGGTACCGGCCAACCACGACGCGCGCACCCGTGCTGACGGCTTCATAACGATACCGCCTTCGGCCCCGGCAAGGCTGGCCTTTGCCGAAAGCGACGTTTCCAGGTCCGTCCTAGCAATATTGGTAATCAAAGCCGCAACGTGCAGCTCGATATCCCGGCGCAGCTCGCAGCCGCGCGTGCCTGCGCCGAAAACGGACGACGCGCCGACGCCATCGCCGCCTATGCGCGCCTCCTGCGCGATGCACCGGGGACGCTCGACGCGATGCTGCCGCTGGCCGGGTTGTTCGTCGCCGAGCGGAACCTGGCGTTTGCGCGCTCGGTGCTCCTCGAGGCCGCTTCGCTCCACTCCGAGCGCGCCGACGTGTGGGCGCTGCTCGCCAACGTCCTGGTCGACCTCGACGAACCGGCGGCCGCGCGAACTGCCTACGAGCGCGCGCTGCAGGTCGATCCCGACCTGACGGTCGCGCACCTTGGCCTCGCGGTGCTTGGTGAGCGTGCCGGCGACGCGGAGGCGGCACGCCCCCATTGGCAGCGCGGCTATGCGCGCGGCGTCACCGCGGGCCCGAACTGGCATGCCCCGGGCGTGACGCGCATCCTGTTGGTCAGCTCGGCGGTCGGCGGCAACGTCCCGCTGCTGCCGATCCTCGACGATCGGCGCTTCGTGCGCGCCGAGATCTTCGCCGAGGGCTACACGCCTGCGATTCCGCTGCCGCACGACGCGCTGATCGTCAACGCGATCGGCGACGCCGAGCGGAGCGGGCGCGCGCTGGACGCCGCGGACCGCATCATCGCCGATCTGGCCGGCCACGTCGTGAACGCGCCCGGCCGCGTGCGCGCCACGACCCGCGTCGCCAACGCCGCGCGGCTGGCCACGATCGACGGAGTCGTCGCTCCGCGCGTGCGCGCGTTCGCGCACCAGCAGCTCACGGGCCCCGGCGGCGCCGAGCTGCTCGCAGCCGCGGGCTTCGCGTTCCCGTTGCTGTTGCGTGCGCCCGGCTTCCACACCGGGATGTACTTCGTGCAGGTCGAGAACGCCGACGCACTGGCCGGCGCGGCCGCGCAACTGCCGGGGCCCACGCTGCTGGCGATGGAGTTCGTCGACACCGCGGCAGCCGACGGTACCTACCGCAAGTACCGCGTGCTCGGGATCGACGGCGCGCTCTACCCGCTGCACCTGGCCGTTTCACGCAGCTGGAAGGTCCACTACTTCAGCGCGGCCATGGGCGAGAGCGAGCACTATCGCGAGGAAGAACGCGCGTTCCTCGACGCGCCGCGCGCGGCGATTGGTGCCGGCGCGTACGCCGCGCTCGAACGCGTCGTCGACGCGCTTGGGCTGGATTACGGCGGCGTCGACTTCGGCCTCGACGCCACCGGCCGCCTCGTGGTCTTCGAAGCCAACGCGACGATGCTCATCGCGCCGATCGACGCCGACCCGCGCTTCGCGTACCGGCGTCACGCCTTCGCCGCCGCGACCGAGGCGGCACGGGCCATGCTCGTGGCACGCCGACCCGCCTAGAACTCGTAGCCGAACATCTCGATCTCGCGGGCGAATTCCCGCGCCACCAGCTCGCGTGTGTGCGGCGTGTAGTACTCGCGATAGTTGGCCCGGGGCAGCCGGTTGAGATGGGGCAACGCGATCTCGCGGCCGATCCGCCGCCCGATCTCGGCCATGTCGGCGTCGACGGTCTCGACCCGTCCCACGAAGTCGACGATCAGCTCGCCGCGCTTGTCGGTGATGAACGGCAGGTACCCCGGCTCACTCGCGAAGTACGGCCGAGCCCGAACGTAGTTCGAGAAGTCGACGTTGGTGCTGATGAACGCGATGTCCGCAGCCGTCTTCGCCGTCTCGGGATACTGCTTGAAGATCTCGTGGAAGTACACGTACGTCGAGACGACCAGGTCCCACGGATTGCGCACGAAGGCGAACTTGAAGTAGTTCGACCAGACCTCGGCCGGAACCATCTGACGCAGGATGCGCGCCGGCAGGTGCTGCTCCATGAAATGCGAGATCTGGTTGAGCGCAAAGAATCCGCGCATGTCGCGGAACATCTCGACGCCGTTCGGGCTCTCGAAGAAGCGCGGCCACGCGTTCTGGTTGAGGAACTCCCACGCGGCGTCTTCGGTGTGCAGAGCCTGCAGCATCGAGCTGCCCGCGGTCTTCGGGATGTGAATGAAGATGAACTGGTAGCCGTGCGAGACCGGCATCAGAAGCGGTACCCGAAGCGTTCGATCTCCGGGGCGAAGTCGGCAGCGACGATCGCGCGGGTCTCGTCGGTGTAGTACTCGCGGTACTGCGCGTGCTCGGAGCGGTTGCGGTGCTCGAGCGGGATGTTCAGGCCGACTCGGCGGCAGATCTCGGCGAGGTCCGCCTCGATGTTCTCCACCTTGCCGACGAAGTCGACCAGCAAGTTGCCGCCCTGGTCGGTGACGTGCGGGAGCAGGCCGATGCTGTTCGCCATGAATTTCCGCGCCCGCACGAAATTCGTGAAGTCGACCGACGCCATGATGTACGCAACGTCGATCGCTTCCATCGCGACGCGCGGATCCTCGCTGAAGGTCTTCTTGAGAAAGAAATAGCTCGAGACGACGAAGTCCCATGGGTTGCGCACGAAGGTGAACTTGAAGTAGCTCGACCAGACCTCGGCCGGAACCATCTCGCGCAGCACGCGTGCCGGATAGTGCTGCTCAGGAAACAACGCCATCGGGTTGAGCGGATAAAAGACCCGAAGTTGCCGGAACAGCTCGGCGCCGCGCGGGTGCGCGAACAGCCGCGGCCAAGCGTTGCGCGCCATGAAATCCAGATTCGGCCGGACGGTCAAGAGCGACTCGACGATCGAGCTCCCCGCGGTCTTCGGGATGTGGATGAAGATGAACCGGTCGTCGTGCGAGATGGGCACCGTGATCTACTTTCCGATCGCGAGCGGCAGGGCCGCCTGGAAGGCCTTGAAGTAACCGGGCAGCTCTGCCAGCGGATCGCGCAGCGCGCGCGGGAAGGTCGCTTGCACCAAACCGGCGTCGATGGCGGTGACGACGATCTCGGGCGAGGCGTCGGCCACGACGACGCTGACCGGTGCGATGCGGGTGAGGACGCCCAGCAGCTCGCCGTGCGCGAGATTGCGGCCTGCCGCGAGGTTGAGGATGCGCGGGCCGCCGGTCAGCGCGAGATCGACCGTCCATGCGGCCACGTCCCGCACGTCGATGTAATCCTTCGACGAGGTCAGCGCACTGCGTACGCGCACGATGCCCTCGCTCGCGGCCTGCCGCAGGATATCGCTGAGGAACAGCTCGCTGCGCACCGACGGGCCGGCCACGTTCGAGAGGCGCGCGACGAACGCCCGCGGCGAGACCGCCAGGACCGCGCACTCGCCGGCGACCTTGGAACTCACGTAGGGATCGCTCCCGCCCGGGAGCACGCGGACACGCGCGTCTTCCCGGGTCGCGTCGGCCCCGTCGTAGACGCGCGTCGAGCTGAGGTAGACGAAGGAACGATGCGGCACCGCGGCCCAGCGCACGGCGTCGCCGACGTGGCGGCGGAACGCGAGCTGCGGATCGCGTGCGGCGCCCGACGCCACGCCGCCGGCGTAGACGATCGCGGCGTCGGCGTCGCCGGCGGCTTCGTCGTCGGTACGCCGCTCGAGTACCGCGAGCCCACGCGCGCGCGCTTCCGCGACGATCGCGCCGCCGACGAAGCCGCGCGCTCCGACGACGATGACGTGCGTGCTCACCGCAGGCGGCGCAGGTACCCGCCGGGGGCGTCGCTCAGGACGAGCCGATCGTCGACGTCGCGTGCCACGGCGAACTCGGGGTGCTTCGGCAGCCAGTCCGCCAGCGCCGTGCCGGGATTGCGCTCGGGCCCCCACGGGCGGTTCAGCGCGAGGTCTGCGGGCAGATCGGCGACCGAGGTACCGTAGACGATCAGGTAGCTGCCCGGCGTCACGAAGGGCGCGTAGAGGTCCAGCTCCTCGGCGACGTGCTCGTGCGTATGGTGCGAGTCGAGGATCACCAGCGTGCGGGCGGAGTCTCGCGCACGCGCCGCGACCTGCGCGACGATCGCCGGATCGGTCGACGAACCGTCGAGGATCGTGATTCCGGCGGCGAGGGGGTGAGCGTTCAGCCGCGCGCGGTTCGCATCGCGCATCGCGAGCTCGACGCCGACGACCTGCGGCTCGATCCCGGCCAGCCGCAGGATCGACGCGTACAGCACGAGCGCGCCGCCGAAGGCGACGCCGGTCTCGACCACCAGTGTCGGCTTCACTTCCCAGAGGATCTCGACCAGCGCGAGCACGTCTTGCGGCCACTGGATGATCGGGATGCCGAGCCATTCGAAGTTGCGGTGGTAACCGTACTCGAACCCTTTCGCCATCAAGGTGTGGCGGGCGTCGCCGACCGCTCGATCCTCGCGCATGGCGCGCAGCAGGTCGGGGTTGCGGGGATCGTTCGGCGAGCGGGGCGGTGTCACGGGTATTGCGATCCTCTCATCGTCGTCTCGAGCACGGGGGCATGCTGCAACCACGGTTTCATGGCCAGCCCGGCAAGTTGCACGGTCCCGTCCAAGACACGCGTCGGTTCGCGCAGCGACGGTACGCATGCGGCGAGGGCGGCGAGATAGGCCGCGCGTGCCGGCGCGAGCCGGCCGTCCTCGCCGGCCGCGCGCTGGTGGACCAGGCCGACGGACGCCGCGAGATGCGGCAAACGGCCGGCTTCGATCTGATCGTACACGGCCGGCCGCCAGTGCCGCTCCGCCGTGCGGGCATGCGTGAAGGCAGCCCGCGTCTGGGGAGCGATGCGCGCCAAAAA
Organism: Candidatus Sulfotelmatobacter sp.; assembly: GCA_035504415.1. Taxonomy (NCBI): domain Bacteria; kingdom Pseudomonadati; phylum Acidobacteriota; class Terriglobia; order Terriglobales; family Candidatus Korobacteraceae; genus Candidatus Sulfotelmatobacter; species Candidatus Sulfotelmatobacter sp. Next base: position 45,380 of record DATJRY010000005.1, read on the forward strand.
GTCCCAGCCTTCGTCGATCGCCAAGCCAGCGGCAAAGGGCCCGTACCGGTCGACCAAGCTGCGCCGGTGCGCGACCGCCACCAGCGGCACGCACGGCGCGACCGCGAGCGCCGCGCCCCACGTCTCGGTCGGATACTGCCACGCCACGCTCGCGAGCGGCACGAGCCGGCCCGAGAAGTGGCTCTCGCGCGCTTCGACGAGCAGGCTCACGTCTGCGAGCGCGACGTCGGCTCCCGCGACGATCGGAGTGACGAGCGTGGCCAAATGGGTGGGCGCGAACCGATCGTCATCGTCGAGATAGGCCACCACGGTGCCGGCCGCCAAACGAAGCGCGGCGTTGCGCGCGCTCGCCGGTCCGCCCCCACCCATCGCTCGCACGAAGCGCAAGCGCGGTTCGCCGACATACCGCGCGAAGACCGCGCTCAAGTCGGCGTCGCCGTCGTTGACGACGACGGCTTCCCAGTGCGCGTACGTCTGCGCTCGCACCGACTCGAGCGCCGTCAGCAGCTCTCCGATTCGTTTGCCCGCGGTCGGGATTACGACCGACACCAGCGGCTCGGTCGGAAACGGCCGCGCATCGGATGCTTGCAGCAGTGCGCCGATCTGCGCGATGGCCGGACCGCAATCGCGCGCGGTGGCGGCACGATGCTCGGGAGCGACGTTCCGCAGGTAACCCCGCAGCATCGCCGTGATGGCGAACTCCCGCTCGCGCACCAGGTCGGGGTGCGCCGCGATCACGCGCTCGTAGATCCGTGCGAAGTCGCGCACCAGGTCGCCGGACCGCATGAAATGCTCGCCGGACGGATTCGTCCCGTGGAACCGAATGCACACCAACGCACGGTTGAGAAACGCGACCTTCTTGCCCATCGCGATGAGCCGCAGCTGCAGGTCAAAGTCCGCGGCGACGTTCACGGATTCGTCGAAGCCGCCCGTCTCGTCCAGGAACGAACGCCGCAGCAGCATCGTCGGAAGCCACATCGAGCTGCTGCTGGCGAGCAGGTCGGCGAACTCGTTACGGCCCGGGCCGTACTCCTCGACCTCGATGACGCCGAGCAGCTCGTTGACTCGAATCGGCCGCCCCTCGGCATCCACCTCGACCGCTCGCGCGTAGGTGAGGTCGGCGCCGGGGTACCGGTGCACCAGGTCCTCGAGCGCGTCGAGGTGCCCGGGTAGCAGAAAATCGTCAGCCGAAAGGAAGACGACGTACTCCCCGCCGCTGTGGCGCCAGCCGATGTTGTGATTCGCGTTGCGCCCGACGTTCTCGGCGTTGAAGATCAGCCGGACGCGCGGATCGCTCGCGTACCGCTCCATGACCGCGCGTGAGCCGTCGGTCGACGCATTGTCGACCACGACGAGCTCCAGGGCCGGGTACTCCTGGGATAAGACGCTCTCGATCGCCTGGCCCAAGAAACGCTCGTAGTTGTACGATGTGATGACGACGCTGATCGTCGGTCGCACACGCACGGTATCGGCGCTCATGCCGGCGGCTTCAAGAGCAGCGCCTGCCCGGTCGGCATCGAGAGAATCACGCATCCCTTCTCGCGCGCGAACGCGTCGAGCGCGGCGCGCTGCGCCTCGTGTCCCGGAACGTACGCGTAGTCGTCGAACACGACCGGAGCGCCCGGCACGAGCTTGTCCCAGAAGTACTCGATCGCCGCTCGTTCCGGCACGACGGCGTTCATGTCGATCATCAGGTAGGCGACCTTCTCCGAGCGAACCTGCGTCAGCGTCTCGGGAACACGTCCCTTCACGAGCACGACGTTCGGGTAGGCCGCGAAATTGCGACGCACCAGCTCGTACGTGTCGCCGTAGTACGCGTCGTAGTACTCTTCCAGGCCAGCGGCCCGCTCGGCGTCGGTGAGCTGCTCGGCCGGAAACCCCGCGAACGTGTCGAGCAGGTAGAAGCGGCGATCCGAAAGCCGCTCGAAGCCGACGTACGAGCAGACTGCCCGGGATACCATCCCGGTGTCGACGCCGCACTCCACGAAGTCGCCTTCGAGCCGGCTAGCCAGTGTCGCGGCCCAGCACGGCAGGTAGATGCGCCACTCCACGTGCAGGTTCGCGCCGAAGCGGTGGCCGCTCGAAACGGCCGCTTCGTACGCCCGCACGAAGCGCGGATCGTGCATCCACTCGACCGAATGGCGCGTCGCCATCCCGTCGGTGTTGTAGCTCAACGGCCCACGCACCAGCGTGCGGCCGTCCGCCAACGGAAAGCTCAGCGTGATGTCGAGGCGGTCGAGGCTCATGCCGGGGTCCTTTCGTCCTGGCCGCGGACGCCGACCGGGACGGCGCGGTTGCCGGCGACGATCGTGAAGGGCGGGACTTCGCCGCGCACGACCGAGCCGGCCGCGACGACCGCACCGCGGCGCAGGATCGTACCGTCGAGCAGTACCGAGCCGGCACCCACCCAGACGTCGTCCTCGATCGTGATGCCGCCCCGGCTGGGGCGAAACCCTTGCAGCCGCACCGGAACCTCGCGGTCGCCGTATTCGTGATCGGTCGGCGCCAGCACGCAGTTCGCCGCAAGCAGCACGTCCCGCCCCATCGTGATCCCGTTGCCGGAGTAGAGCACGCAGCCGCTGTTGACGTAGCACCAGTCGCCGATGATGACGTCGCCGAGGCCGCCCGAGAAGACGACCTTGACGAACGCATCGATCATGACGTGCTCGCCGATGACCAGGCGCGACCCCTTCACGCTGTCCTCGAGATCGCACAGGGGCGAGATGCGCGCCGTGGCGGCGATGCTATGCACGCAAGAACTCCGCGAGGCTCGGCGCGGCGGCGTCGCGCGGCGAAACGATCGGATCGGCCAGCGGCCAGGCGATGCCGAGCGCGGGATCCGACCAGCGGATCGAGCGGGCCGCCTGCGGGGCATACCGGCTGCTCATCGCGTACAGCACGTCGGTCTCATCCTCCAGCGTTTGATAGCCGTGCGCGCAACCGGCCGGCACGAACACGGCGTCGCCGCGCAGCGCGTCGAGCACGACCGCGACACCCTGCAAGTACGTCGGCGATCCCGGCCGCAGATCGACGAACGCGTCGAAGATCGCGCCGGCGACGCAGCGCACGAACTTCGCCTCGGCGTGCGGTTCGACTTGCAGGTGCATTCCGCGCAACGTCCCGCGACGCGTGCTGCGCGCCAGCGACTGCTGGACGAAGTCGACCGCGATGCCGGCACCCGCGAGCTCGTCGGCGCACCACGTGCGGGCGAAGAAGCCGCGCTCGTCCGCGACCGGCTCGAGACGGGCCAGGAACGCCCCCGTGACGGCGAGCGGCTCGAAGATCACCGCGGCACCAGCGCGCCGAGCTGTTCGAGCGTCAGCGCGGTCAGGTCGTCGCGGCCGCCGCCGGCGGCGCGATACCACGCCGCCGTCGCCGCGGCCGCCGCGGCGACGTCGTAGCGCTGCCGCCAGCCGAGCTCGCGCTCGGCCAGCGCCGGGTCGAGCGCCAGCGTCGGCGCTTCTTCTTTCCCGTCGGCGCGGGGCACGATCTCGATTCCGACGCCACCGCCGAGGCCGTCGATGAGCGCGCGGGCCAAGTCGGCCACGCTGCGACGATCGCCGGGCGGCGGTCCGAAGTTGTACGCACCCGACGCGACACCCGTTCCGTCCAGCAGACGCTCCGCGATCAGCACGTAGCCCGACAAGGCGTCGGCGACGTGCTGCCAGGGGCGCACGGCGGTCGGATTCCGCAGCACGACCGGCTCGCCGCGCTCCCAGGCGCGCACGATGTCGGGGACGATCCGGTCCGCGCTGCGGTCGCCGCCGCCGATCACGTTGCCGGCCCGCGCCGCGACGACCGGCACGCCGAACGCCGCCCGGTACGATGCGGTCACGAGCTCGGCGCACGCCTTGCTGGCGGAATAGGCGTCGATCCCGCCCAGCGGATCGTCTTCGCGAAACGCGCGCCCGGCGCCGTCGTTGCGATACACCTTGTCGGTGGTGACCATTACCACGGCGCCCACGCCGGCCCGGCGCGCCGCTTCGAGCACGTTCAGCGAGCCGACGACGTTCGTCGTGTACGTTCCGAGCGGATCGTCGTACGAGGCACGCACGATCGGCTGCGCGGCGAGATGGAACACGATCTCGGGCCGTGCCGCCGCGAACGCGGCGGCAACCGTGGCGGGGTCGCGCACGTCGCCGATGCGCGAGTCGACGCGGCGGCCGATCGCGAGCTGTTCGAACACCGACGGATCGGTTGCCACCGGCAACGCCAGTCCGGTCACCCGCGCGCCGTGCTCGTGCAGCCAGAGCGCGAGCCAGCCGCCCTTGAATCCGGTGTGGCCGGTCAGCAGCACGCGCCGGCCGCGCCACAACGCGGTCCGGCTCACCAGGTCCGCCACGGAGCCTCGCCGCTCGCCCAGTGCTCTTCGAGGATCGTCTTGTCGCGCACGGTGTCGAGCGGGTGCCAGAAGCCTTCGTGCCGGTATGCGGCCAACCGCCCTTCGGCCGCGAGCCGCTCGAGCGGCTCGCGCTCGAAGTGCGTCTCGTCGCCGGCGATCACGTCGAACACCTCGGGCTCGAGCACGAAGAAGCCGCCGTTGATCCAGCCGCCGTCACCGTCGGGTTTCTCGCGGAAGCGCTCGACCAGCGACCCGTGGATCTCGATCGCGCCGAACCGGCCCGGCGGCTTGACCGCCGTCAACGTCGCCGATGCCCCGGCCGCCCGGTGGTGCGCGAGCAGCGCACCCAGGTCGACGTCCGACACGCCGTCACCGTAGGTCGCGTAGAACGTCTCACCGGCCACGTAGTCGCGAACGCGCTTGAGCCGTCCGCCCGTCATCGTCGTATCGCCGGTATCGACCAGCGTCACCCGCCACGGCTCCGAGGCGGTGCGATGGACGGTCACGTCGCTGTTCGAGAGGTCGACGGTGACGTCCGAGTTGTGCGCGTAGAAGTTGAGGAAGTACTCCTTGATCGCGAACCCCTTGTAGCCCAGGCACAGCACGAACTCGGTCACGCCTTGCTGCGCGAACCCTTTCATGATGTGCCACAGAATGGGCCGACCGCCGATCTCGACCATCGGCTTGGGACGCACGGTGGTCTCCTCGCTGATGCGCGTACCCAGCCCGCCCGCCAAGATGATCGCTTTCATAGCCCTTTCACGCGGCCTCGACGACGGTGCGGAGCAGCCGCAACCGCGCGAGGTCGTCCACTTCTCCGGGCACCAGACCGTGCTCGCGCAGGATCACGGTGCACAGCACGTTGTTTTCGAACGCGACCGTGCGCGCGAGCGTTCCGAGCACGTCGCGTTCCACCGCCACGCCGAGCGCGGCACGGCGCACCGCGGCGGCGACGCCGCGCAGCATATCCGTATGCGGTCGGGTCGGCGTCGTCGTTCCCGGGTCGAACTGCGCGATATAGGTCGCGGGGTCCTTACCGCCGCTGCGCTCACGAAAGATGAACAGCGGTTCGGGGACGCGCACGACGTCGCCGGCCAGCAGCCACTCCGCCGTCTTGACGACGTCGGCGCCGAACGCTTTGCCGAACGGGCCGCACGCCACCAGCTTCTCGCGCCGCGCGACGCCGTACGTCGCGTACCAGCCGAAGGTCGCGAGGTGGACGTGCATCCGCTGCTCGGACGTCAAGCCGACCATGTCCGGCTGCGCGATGATGCGCTTGGGCACGCCGCGCTCGTCGACGGCGCAGACGTCGGCCGCGGCGATGACGGCGTTCGGGTGCGCCAAGAGCGCCGCGCGCGTGCGTTCGAGGAACGTCGGCGCGCACAGGTCGTCGGCCGCGAACCACGTGAACAGCGGCGTGCGCGCCTGGGCCAGGACGTACTGGAAATTCTCGATCGCGCCGCGGTTGTGCGGCTGGCGCACGACGTGCACGCGCGGGTCGCGGCGGGCGTACTCGGCGAGGATCTCCGGCGTCTGGTCGGTCGAGGCGTTGTCGCTGACCAGGATCTCGAACGCCTCGTACGTCTGCGCCAAGAGCGCGTCGAGCGTCTCGCGCAGCGTGCCCGCCGCGTCGTAGACCGGGATGCCGACCGTCACGTCCGGCATCACGCCGACACCAGCCCCATCGCGCGTTCGCCGATCAGTCCGTGCACGGCCCGCGCGTCCAGCGGCCCCGCGCGCCGCGCCAAGCGCGCGCGCAAGCGCTCCGCCCCGAGCTCCGCTTCGAGCGGCTCGGCCAGTACGCGGCGCAGGCGCTCGGGCAGTTCGTCCGGCTCCGCGATCTCGGCCTCGAGGCGATCGGCGATTGCCCAACCGCGCGCCGCGCGCGGCGTGCACAGCAGCGGCAGACCCGCCCCGACGTAATCGGCGATCGCGTACGAGATACCGCTCGGCGCGGCGGACGGATGGACGGCCAGGTCGGCGATCGCGAACACGGTCGCGAGCGTGGCGGCGTCGTTGCCGGCGAACTGCACGTTGCCGGGCAGCTCCGCGCCGAGCGCGGTGCGCGCCGCCGGCGCCGCGGCCCCGACGACGACGAACAAGACGTGCGGCGTCTGCGCCGCGATTCGGCCGAGCGGCGCCAGCGCCGACGCGTCGCCCGGCGTGGCGAGCACGCACACCGCGACGGTCCGGCCCGCTAACGTCGAACCGGCCTTCGCGGCCTCGCGCTGCGCCCGGGAGGCATACGGCGGCGCGCCCGCCAGGCCGGGCGGCACCACGGTCACGCGGGCGGGATCGAGATCGTAGAGCGCGACCAGCAGCTGCGCATCCTCCTCGCACGCGCACAGCACCGCGGCGGCGTCGCGCGCGCACGCGCGCTCCGACTCGGCCACCCGCTGCAGCGACGCCGCCGGCGCGGCCGTCGCGAGCGCGGCGAGATACGCCACCTGCGGCGCGTCGTAGACCAACGGGCCAGGCCAGGTCGCGCGCAGCGCGCGATGGGCGAACGGGCCGACGCTGACCGCGAGCACCGCACCGAGCGAGGCGTGCGCCAGCGCGTCGGTGAACGCCGGGTTGAGCCACGGCACATCCGACCCCGCCGCACCGCGCGCCGTTTCGACGCTCGTCGGCGGCACCCGTCGCACCAGGACGTCGGACACCACGAGCTCGTCGGCCTCTTGGACCGCGTCGGTGCGGCTGCACACGACGACGTCGAGCGCGTCCTGCCGTGCCCCGTAGCGTGCGATCGCGCGCCCGGAGTCGGCGCCGGCCGCCACCACGACGCGGGGCACGGCCGCGCGCGAGCCTGGACCGGCGACGGCCACCAGCTCGCGCAGACAGCCGGCGAGGGCGCCGACGATCGGCCCGCGCCCGTGCACGCTCGCGAGCGCGCGCTGCGATGCGTGCACGCGCGCTTCGAGCTCGGCGTCCGGCGCCGCCAGGACGCGCTCGATCGCGGCCGGCCAGCCGTCGGGCGCCGCGACCTCGACGCTCGCGCGCAGCGCGCCGAGCGTATCGAGCACGGCCGGCGCGACCACCACGGCTGCGCCGCCGGCGACCGCGTCGAGCACGGTTCCGGTCTCTCCGGCCAGCGGGCAGAGCGCGACGTCGACGGTCGAGAGCATCCAACGGTAGCTCTCCTCGTCGTCGCCGTCGACCAGCGTGACGCCGGCCGGAACGCCCCTGCCGGCCAACGAGCGCGCCGCCTCACCGCCGACGATGAGCTGCACCGCGGGGAGTGCAGCGGCCGCGAACGCGAGCCGTTCGGCTGCCGCCCCGACGTCGGCGCCGGCGTCGGCGTCGGCGTAGAACAGCGCGACGGGTCCGCGGGCGTAGGACTGTCGCTTCAGCCGGCGCGGGGCGCGCTCGACGCTGCGAAATCCCGCCGGGTCGACCAGTATCGGAACGACCACGATCGCGTCGCGCGCGACCACACCGTGCGCCGCGAGCACATCCGCCTCGTCCGCCGACGCGGCGAGCACGAGCCCGGCGCGCCGCACGCCGCGCAGCTCGAGCGCGTGCAGCGCTCGCCCGTAGGTCGTTCGATCGCTCGACGATGCGCCCGCCGCATCGTAGACGAACGGACCGTCCCACGACGCCGCGACCGACTCGACGAGCGCGGGGCCGTTGACGATCGCGACGTCGGCGGCGCGGAGCGCGTCGCGCAGCACCGCACCGAAGCGCGGCGTCAGGCTCAGCGCGTCGACGGCGACCAGCTCCTCGCACGGGCGGCCGAGTTCCGCCGCGACCCGCGCGTCGGTGGCGGCGTGCTCGTCGCTGCGCGCGACCACGACCTGTCGAACGCCGTGCGCGAGGCGGGTCCAGCGCGTCCCGGTGCCGCTCGCGCCCAGCGCGACGACGGTGACGTCGATCCCCTGCTCCGCTAACGCGACGCACAGCGAGGCCATGCGGCGGCCGGAGCCCCCACGCAGCGGACCAACCGCTCGGGTCGTTACCACGACCACCCGCAGCGCCATATCCCTTGAGTGATCGGCAAAAGGGCACATCGCCCCTACAGCGGGTTCGCCCGACCGGCGAGCCAATAGGGCAGGCGCATGAACCGGCTCGACCTGCGCTTTCGGCTGCGCGACGGACCGCCGCGGTTGCGCACGCTGGCGGCGGCGCGGTTGCGTTCGCTCGGTCTTTCGCCTGCCGAGGCGGCCGCGGACGAGCCCGAGGTGCTCGCGACCATCGACCCGCGCGCGATCCTCGACGTCGACGACCTGCGCGCGGCGGCGGCCGCGGCGGTGGCCGGCCGCCGCACGATCGAGCACGCGGCGTACGACGTCGATCGGTCGGCACACGGCATCGCGGTCACGCTCGCACCGCGCGCGAGCGAGGGCGTCGTCCACGACGGTGTTCCGCTGGGTGTCTGGATGCCGGGACCCGATCCGTTGCAGCTTCCCGCGGGCCCCGCGCAAGCGACGATCTACGGCATCTTCGACGAAGCGACCGGATACGCGGCGGTGGGGCGCAATCTGGTCTTCGGGTTGGCCGCGCACGGGATGGCCGTCGCGGCAAAAGCGGTCTGGTGGCCCGAGGCGCGCAACGCCGGTCTGCCGCCGGGCGAACACGCGATGCTCGCGCACGCGGCCGCGCTTCCGGCCGACCGAGCCGGACCATCGGTGCTGCTGCGTCCCGCCGGCGATGCGAGCGGCAGCCCGTCGTTCAGCGAGTTCGCCGCCACCCGGCTGAGCGGGCTGACCTGCGCGTACACGATGTTCGAGTGCGACGACGTGCCGGGGCTGTGGGTGCGCACCCTGCGCGAGCTCGATCAGGTCTGGGTGCCGAGCACGTTCAACCTCGAGACGTTCGCGCAGGCCGGCGTCCCGGCGGAAAAGCTGCGCCTGATCCCGATCGGCATCGACACGCCGCTGTTCGCACCCGACGGTCCGCAGCTCGAGCTGCCGAACCGGCGTCGCACCGCGTTCCTCTCGGTCTTCGATTGGAACGAACGCAAGGGGCCCGACGTCCTGCTGCGCGCGTGGGCGCGCGCGTTCGGTCCCGACGACGACGTCGTGCTGTATCTGCGCACCGGGCGCAGCACCGTCGGCGCGCACGGCGGTCCGCTCGACGAGGTTCGCGGTCTGGGCCTGGACCCGGCGCGCATGGCGCCGGTCGAGATCATCACCGCGCCGTTGCCCGTCGACGCGTACGCGGCGCTGTTTCGCAGCGTCGATGCGTTCGTGCTCACCTCGCGGGGCGAGGCGTTCTGCATCCCGTTGCTCGAAGCGATGGCCAGCGGCTTGCCGGCGATCGGGACCGGCTACGGCGGCAGCGCCGACTTCCTCGACGAGGATACCGGCTATCCGATTCCGGCGCGGCTCGTCCCGGTCGCGCGCAGCCTGGCCGACCGTATCCCGTACTACGCCGGTCAGCGCTGGTCCGATCCATCGGTCGATGCGACCGCGCAGGCGATGCGCCGCATCGTCGACGATCCGCACGACGCGCAGGCCCGCGCGGCGGCCGGCTTCGCGCGCGCGCACGCCGCGTTCGATCGGCGCGCCACCGCCCGCTTCGCGCAGCGCGCGCTGCGCGAAGCGCCGCCGGCACGGACGGTGCGCACGGCCGGGCGGACGCTGCTCGCCGGTCCGGCTCTGGCCGACGCAAGCGCCGGGCGGGCAACGCGCGGGCTGTTCGCGGCGCTCGAAGCGACCGGCGCGATGCCCCGTCTGCTGACCGTGGGCGCACCGGGCGTCGAGCTGGACCCGGTGCAGGCGCGCCACCTGCGCCGCGGCGCGCGGTTGGCGCCGCATCCGAACGAGGCGCTCATCACCGTCGATCACGTGCGGCCGGGCGCGCGCGCCGTCTTCGTGAGCAGCGTGCCCGACGACGTGCGCGCGCTGGCCGGCGCGGAGCGGATCTGGACCGACGATCCGGCGGTGGCGCGCGCGCTGCACGCCGCCGGGATCCCACCGGCGCGCATCACGCACGTGCGGCTGCCCGTCGACGTGACCGCCTGGACGCCCGATGCGCACGGCGCGATCCCGCCGCAGCGGACGGTCTACGTCGCGCCGGAGCCCGATCGCATCGCGGCGCTGAGCGCGTTCGCCCGGCTCGTGCAGCCCGACGAGGACGTCGTCCTGTTCCTCGCTCCCGCCGCGGACCGGCCGCTCGTGCCCGCGCTGTTGGACGCCGAGCTGGACCGGGCGATGCGCGACGCCGGCGTCGCGCGCTGGAATCCGCGCGTCATGGCGCTGCCCTCGCCGCCTCACGCGCGCGAGAGCGTCGCGGCGCTGGCCGGCGCGACGCTCGCCATCGCCGCCGATCCGGCCTGGCGGGACCATGAGCTCGCCCGCGCGTGCGGCGTCCCCGTCCTCGGACTCGACGAGCTCGAGCGTGCGCGGCTGTTGCTCGCCGACGCCGGCGCGCGCGATCTCGCCGGCATCCAGACGCGGCGCGCCGCCGTCGCGCAGGCGCGCTCGGACGCCGCCGCGCTGCGGGCCGCCTTCGACGCGATCGCGCTGCTTGCGCCGGTCGAGCGCGCGGTACGCCCGATCCGCATCGCGGCCGTCTTCTCGCCGGAGGTCGCGGAGCCGGCGCGCGTGATGGCCGAGCTTTGCGCCCGGGCGATGCACGAGATCGTCGGCGTCGAGGGCGACTTGCGCGGGATCGACTACGTCGTGCGCGTCGAGCGCGCGGTCGAGACGGTCGACGGGTGGGACGAAGCACTGATCAACGCGTTGGAAGCACACGGCGTCAACGTCGCCGAGAGCTTCGATTGGGACGCGATCGCACCGAACTTCCCGGACACGAGCTTCGAGCAGCTACGCGAGAGCGCCTTGCTGGCGCGCAACTGCGAGGCCGGCGCCAGAGTGGCGCGGGCGTCGGGCGCGCTGCAGCTCGTGCGCGCGGTCGACGCGACCGCGGTCGGACCCGCCTGGCGCGCCGTGGCCGGCGCCGTTCGTCCGCTGGCCGCTCAGCGCGGCGGTTTGATCAGGAACGCCTGACCCGTCGGCATCGAAAAGATATCGACGCCGCGGCTCGCCGCGAACTCGCCGAGCACGTGACGCTGCTCGACGTGCTCGGCGAAGGCGAAATCGTCGAGCACCACCGGCGCACCGGGAACGAGCTTGTCCCAAAAGAACTCCAGCGCCGCGCGCTCCGGCACCGCCGCGTTCATGTCGATCAACAGGCAAGCCACCTTCGTCGCGGGCACGTCGGCGAGCGATTCGGGGATGCGCCCCTTGATCAGCTTGACGTTCGGGTAGTCGCGCATGTGTTCGCGCACCAGTTCGTACGTGTCGCCGTAGAGGTGCGTATAGCCGCCCAATCCCAGCGCGCGCTCCTTCTCCGTGAGCTGTTCGACGGGATACCCGGCGTAGGTGTCGAGCAGGTAGAGCGTGCGATCGGGGAAGCGCTCGAAGCCGACGTAGGAACAGATCGCGCGGGCGAACATTCCGGTGTCGACGCCGCACTCGACGAAATCACCTTCGAGCTTGATGCCCACGGCGGCCGCCCAGCACGGTAAGTAGACGCGCCACTCGATGTGCAGATCCGCGCCGAACCGGTGCCCGCTGCTCATCGCGAGCTGATAGGCCTTCGCGAACCGCTCTTCGCGCATCCAGTCGACGGCGTGCGTGGTGAACAGCCCGTCGGCGCTGTAGGTCAACGGGCCTTTGACCAGCGTGCGGCCGTCCGGCAGCGGAAAGTTGACCGTCAGGTTGAGCTTCTCGTCGTTCATCGCTTCCTCAGCGGGGGATGGCGGCGGCCAGCCGCGTGCGTTCGGCGGCAACCGCGGCGCCGCGCTCCCACGTCCACGCGGTTCGCGCGCGTCGCGCGGCCGCCGCGCCGAGCGCCGGCAGACGCCACCGCTCTTCGACCACCAGACGCATCACCCGGCTGAGCAAGGTGACGTCGACCTCGAGGGTCCATGGCGGTTCCACCGTCGCCGGCATGTCGCTCATCTCGATCGGCGTGCGCTTGGCGGGCAACAGTACGCCCACGCTGCCGTCGACGAAGTCGTCCGTCGCGCCGCCGGCGCTGACCAGCGGCGGCGTTCCGCAGGCCATCGCCTCGAGCGCCGTCAGCCCGAAGCCTTCGCCACGGTACGGCAGCACCAAGACGTCGGCGGTACGGTAGAGCGCCGCGAGCGAAACGTCGTCGAAGACGTCGTCGCTGTAGATGATCTCGGGCAAGTCGGCGCGCCCCAGCAGCGGCTCGATCGACGGCTTCATCGTCTGATCCTTGTAGACGGAAGAGCCGCCGACGTCCTTGACGATCAAGCTCACGTCGTCGCCGGGGCCGAACGCGTTCAAGAACGCGTTGATCGCGAGGTCCGCGCCTTTGCGCCAGATCGCGCCGCCGACGTAGAGGAAACGGAACGATCCGCGCGTGGGCAGCGCGGCGAGCGGGCCGTCGGGGCGGAACACCGCGGGATCGACGCCGAGCGGAACCGTGATCAATCGCTCCGGCGCGAAGCCGGCACGCTCGTACATCCCGCGCACGAAGCTGCCATAGCACCAGATCTCGTCGGCGCCCCGCAAGCCGTCGATCCACGCGCTGGGCAGCTCGCCCAACTCGTACGGCTGGACGTGCGCGTAACGCCCGTACTCGGGCCGCGCGAACTCGGGCGGCCAGCGGTGACGCACCGTCAGGTCGGGCGGCCGGTCGAGCGCGATACCGGTCAGCGCGACGAGCCGTTCGACCTCGGGCGTCGCGCGCTGCAGGTAACTGCCGAGCAGCGGCGCCGACAGCGCCAGGTCCACCTCGCCGCGGCGGAGGAGCGCCAGCACCAGTTCCCGGTTGACCCGCGCCAGCGAGATCTCGGAGAAGACCTCGCCGTCCAGGACCAGCAGCGGGCGTGCCAAGGCGCCGGGTCAGCCGGCCGCGACGGCTAAGCCGCGGCCCGCCAGCGCGCAGGCGAACTCGGCCAAGCCGCGCGTCGTCGCGGTGCGCTCGGTCAGTTCGCCGAGGAGCTGCGCGATCGCGGTACGGTGCCGCCGCCGCTCCTCCTCACGCGCGGCATCGACCGGATACGCGGCATGGATCGCGTCCATCGACGCCAGCAGCGCCGCACGGCGGTCGCCGACGCGCTGCGCGACCAAGCCGATGCGCGCGCTGACCGACAGCGTCGCCGCGCGCGTCGGGGCGACGCGCGTCCCGCGCGTGAGGCGCAAGGCGAAGTCCCAATCGTCGAACAACGGCGCACCCGGATTGAAGCGGCCGACGCGATCGAACAGACCTCGGTAGACGACCAGCGCGTCGAGCGGGACGCTATGCGCGATCTCGAGTGCCGCGAGGTCTTCTTCCCCGCCGCCGAAGGGCGCGATCACACCCAAGTCGTGCCAGACGATGCCGTCGCCGTCCGCCTGTTCGAAGACGAGGCGGGAGGTCGCGAGCACGGCTTGCGTCCGCTCGCGCGCGATCGTCTCGACCGCGCTCGCGAGGTGCTCGGGGGCGAACCGGTTGCCCGGCTCGAGGAAGGTGACGTACTCGCCGCGCGCCATGCGCAGGCCGAGGTTGCGGGCCGCGCCCGCCGGCTGCGTGGACTCGAAACGAATGTGGGACGTGCGCTCCCAGACCGGGTGCGCCCGCAGCAGGCCTTCCAGCGGGACGAACCCGTGGTCGACGACGACGAGCTCCCAGGCGGGCCACGTCTGCGCGACCAGCGTATCGAGCGATCGCGTCACCAGCGCCGGCGGCGCGCTCGTCTCCATGACGACGGTGATGGTCGACTCGTGCACGCGCGCCGGCTCGTAGACGACGGCGCGCGACAACAACCGCTCCTGCAAGTCGCGCACGCGAGCCTGCTGCTCCTCGTCCAGCCGCGTCGTGCCGCCGTTGCGGTCGGCGTTGTCGCGCAGCAGGGTCGCGAACAGTTGCGCGACGCCGATCTCGCGACCGCGCATGCGCCGCACGAACTCCGGGTGGTCCATGTAGCGCTCGACGAACGCGGCGAAGTCCAAGATGTTCGTCCCCGGACCGTGATACGCGGCGCCCGAGTGTTGGTCGTCGTGCAAACGCACGGCGACGCTCGGCTCCGCGACGTACGCGAAACGCCGCCCGGCGAGCGCCAGCCGGATGACGATGTCCCAGTCGGAGGCGATCACCGTGCTGCCGGACGTGCTGGCGAAAGCGTAGCCGCGAAGCGCCTCGCGGCGCACCAGCATGCACGGCATGCAGACCGGACAGGTGGTGGTGAAGTTCTCGACCAGCTCGTCGCGCGCGTCCGTGTAGCTGACGGGGAACTGGCCCGCCATGTTGCGCACTCGGAAGACCAGGCCGTCCGCCCGCGCGAAATAGGCGTTGCCGTACACGACGTCGAGGGTGGGGTTGGCGAGGAAGCGCGTCATCAGACGCTCGACGTGCGTCGGGTAGAGCACGTCGTCGGAGGAGAGCCACATGACGAACTCGCCGCGAGCCAGCTCCAGCACGCGGTCGAAATTCGGTCCGATGCCGAGGTTGCGCTCGTTGCGCGACAGCCGCACGCGCGGTTCCTGGCCGAACCGCTCGTTGAGCAGCTCCCAAGCGCCGTCGGTCGAGCAGTTGTCGCTCACCACGACCTCGACGTTCGGGTAGGTCTGACCCAGCGCGCTGGCGACGGCTTGCTCGACGTACTGCGCGTAGTTGTAGTTCGGGATCAGGATGCTGACCAGTGGGAGGTCCACCACAGTGATATCGGCCACTGGCCAGGGCCTCCTTACGGACACGCTTGGTCGCCGGCCCTCCCACGGCGGCCGCGAATGTCCGGTCGTGCGGGGCGTCGAAGCCAGCTTCCCGGATGACGCCTTATTTCCGGCACTTCGGGTTGGAGCGCGATCCGTTCCTCGACACGGCGGACCCGCACTTCTACCGGACGACGCCCGCGCTCGCCCGAGCCCGGACGCGGTTGATCGGCGGGGTGCTCGAATCGCGCGGGCTGCAGGTCGTCGTCGGCGATCCCGGGACCGGCAAGACCAGCCTGATGGCGCAGGTCGAACGCGAGCTGCTGGGCCGGGACGAGGTGCGGCTGGCGAAGATCCTGGACCCGTCCTTCGCGAGCGAGACCGAGTTCTTGCTCGGCGTCGCGCGCGCGTTCGGCTTGGCCCTCCCACCACGTTCGCCGGCCGCGCTGAAGAACGCGCTCAAGAACTATCTCTACGACGCGGCGGTGCTCGACGGGCTGACGTTGGCGCTGCTGATCGACGAGGCGCAGAACGCCAGTGATGAGATATTCGAAGTCATCCGTCTCTTGCTGAACTACGACGTGCCGCAGCGCAAGCTGCTCAACGTCGTGCTGTTCGGCCAAAGCGAACTGCGCGCGCGGGTCGAGAGCCGCCGCAACCTCGCCGATCGCGTCGACGGCTGGATCTCGCTCGATCCGCTCGATGCCAGCGAGTCGCGCGCGCTGTTGGCCTATCGACTCTCACGTGCGGGCGCTGGCGATCTGACCGCCTTGTTCGACGAGGACGCGGTCGAGGCGATCGTGGCCAGCGCGGGGGGGACGCCGCGGCGCCTGCTGACGCTGGCTCACGCCTCGTTGCGCGACGCCGCGACGCAGGGGCGACCACGGGCAACCCGGCTCGACGCGGACGCCGCGGCGCGAGCGCGCGGCTTGGCCGCCGGGGCGCAGCGGCGCGGAGGACGCCCCGCGGCGATGGCCGACGGCGCGGCCGTGCCGCAGCGGCGGCGCTTCCCCTGGCTGCCGCTGCGGGCGCGATGAGCGGTCGCGAGACCGACGTCGACGCGCTCTTCGAGCGCGACGCCGACGCGCGTCTGCTCGACCGCCGCCGCCGAGAAGAGCTCGGATTGCCCTCGACACCGCAGCCGCCCTCCGCCGCGTCGCCACGGTTCGGCGCCGAGTCGCTGGCCGAGGACGACGACTCGCCGCGGCTGGTACGGCCCGCTGCGTTGCGACTGGCGCTGGAGGCGCGGCCCGATCGCGAGCTGATCCCCGGCGCGCTCGTGACCGTCGTCGCGACGCTCCACGATGACGGTGACCGCGAGGTATCCGACGCGACGCTGCGGGTCACCGTCCCGCCCGAGGCCGAGCCCGTTCCGGGATCCTTCTCCCGCGACGAGGTGCAGATCGACGGCGAGGCACTGCTCGGAATCGGCTTGCGGCTGGGCACGATCCCGCCCAACGGCGCGGTCCGGCTGCGCTTCGCGCTGCGGATCCTACCGGGGACCGCGCCGCTCGACGTCTTGGCGACGGTCTGGGCAGAGGGCGTGCCGGCCGTCGCGCCGCCGGCGCTCCGCTTGCGCCGCCGCGCCGGCCACGCCGCTTACGAGCAGCCGCGACCGTTCTACGAGCTCGAGGAAGGCGAGGGGCTCGACCTCGGCGAGACGGCACCCGCGCCTTCCGTCGTCGACGCGCGCAGCGTCGCTCCCGCCGCCCCCGAACCGCCACCGACGCCCGAGCCCGTGCTGCCGCCGCCACCGCCCGAGCCCGTGCTGCCGCCGTCCGCGGCCCTGCCGGTGCTCTACCGGCGCATCGACGGCGACGAGGTACGAGCGCTCGAGCGCGTCTACACGGGCGCGCTGCCGCACGGCCTGGCTGCACTCGCGCTGCTTTCGTCGATCGCCGCTGCCGACGGCGCGGTCGGCGAAGCGCTGGGCCTGAGCACCTTCGCGCGCAGCGTCTCCGCCGCGCTGCCGCGCGCGCTGGTCGCCGCGCGGATGGGCCGCCCGACGCCGCCGGTGGTGACCGAGGAGGCTCTGGCGGTGCTCCGTCCCGCCGGCGCCCCGCCGCTCACGCCGTCACCGGCCCCGGAATCCCTCGGCCCGCACCTCGTGGTCGCGCTCGACGCGCATGGCCTCGAGGGACTGCGCGGCGTGCTCGGGCGGCAGTTGGCGGACCCGTTTCTGCGTGGCGTCCAGGTGCTCTTGGCGGTCGCGCCACGCCGCATCGACGGCGTCGGCGCGCCGACGGTGCGCTTCGAGGACGCCGTGGCGGCCTTTCGGGTCGCGGCCGGAGGCTGGCTGATGCGGGTGACGGTGCGGCGAACCGTCGACCGGCGCTTCGATCCGCTGACAGCCGACGATGCGGGCCTACACGCCGCCGGCCGCAGCGTCGTCGAAGCGCTGCGCGAGGTCATCCCGACATGAAGCTCCTCATCGGCATCCCGACCGGCGGTCAGCCGACACAGCCGTTCCTCGACGCGGTCCCGCACCTCGCGTTGCCGCCGGGCGCGCTTGCGGACCGGCTCATCTGGAGCGGCAACTCCGTCGCCGTGCAGCGCGAGATGATCGCGCGCCACGCAGTCGCAAGCGGCGCCGACATCCTGCTCATGATCGACGATGACGTCGTGCCGCCTCCGGACGCGCTCATCGCCCTCGTGCGCGCGCTCGAGAACGATGCGCGCGCGGCGGTCGCGGGCGCGCTCTACTACAGCCGCGACGGCGCCCGGCCGATGGCTGTCGCGCGCTGGAGCTCGACCGACACGACCGAGGGCGCGATTCCCGCCTTTCGCAACGGTGAAGTGACCGACGTCGACGGCGTCGGTTTCGGCTGCGTCGCGCTGCGGGTCTCGGCGCTGCGAGCGTTCTCGACGCCGTACTTCGCGGCGCACGTCTTCGTCAACGAGGCGACGCGCTCGGTCCGGCAGGCCGACGAGGACTACCTGTACTGCGAGCGCGTGCGCACCGCCGGGTGGCGGGTTCTGCTGCACGCCGGCGTCCGCGCCGGTCATTACGACCGTGCCACGAACCGGCTCTCCCCCGAGCGCTGGGAGGACGACGTCCAGACCGACCGCTTGCGCATGATCGTCCGCGACGCGGACGGGCGAACGCGCATGATTCCGTACGACGCGGCGCACCCGCGCGCGGACGAGCGCCAGGAACCGTTCCCGCTGACGCTGCTGTTCGGCGCCTAGTAGGTGCTGTTGACGACGTGCGCGGTCGGGGGACGTTTGCCCACCGCGCGCGAGAGCCGGCGCATCTTCCCGATCGACTGCAGACGCTCGGCCAGGTTGTCGCGATACGCCTGCAGCCGCCGCAGCTGGTCCTCGCGATAGGCGTACACGCCGCGCAGCCGCTGCGCGACTTTGGCGTCGGCGGCGGGCGCGACGTCGGGCACCGCGGCGAACAACGCGGCCAGTTCGTCCGTCAGCCGCCGCTGCGTGCCGAACGCCTTACGCACGTCCGGCCAACGCCGCTCGACCAGCGCCGCCTCGGCTTCGAGGCAGGCACGCTCGAGGGCGATGATCGTGCGAACGGCGATCGCGTGCGGAGTCTCAGCCGACGAGGGCATCGAGCTGCGGCGCGGTGGCGGCCTCGGTGCGATACCGCTTGACCGCTTCGGACCAGGTCTCGCGCAGTTCGGTGACCATCGGCAGCAGCTCGCGCACCCGCTGCGGATCGCCGTGCATGTTGGCGGCGACCAGCTGGTGGTGCCAGAACTCGTAGAGCCGGAACAGGTTGCGCGGCAGATCCCCACCGACCTCGAACCGCAGCGAACCCATCAGGAGCGCGCACGCGCGCTGCGCCTTGCGCAGCAGGCGATGGCGCGCTTCGATGTCGCGTGGGCTCGTCTCCATCACGTCGATGGCCTGCCGTGCGAAGAGCAGCAGCGCATCGTAGATCTTCACGATCAGCTCTTCGGGGCTGGCCGAGTTGATCGACGCTTCGAGATAACGCAGGTTGGGGTTCGCGATCGGCATGGTTGGTATCCGCTAACTGCTGGTGCTGAAGAGGTCACCGAGCGAGGACTGCATCTCTTGCAGCTGCGCGATCTGGACTTCGCTGTCGGTGAACTGCGCCCGCAGGATGTTCGCCTGCATGTTGGCTTGATTGGTCACCGACGAGATCGTCTGCTGCAACGACTGAATCTGATCCTGACCTTCGGTTTCGATCGTCTGGAACAGCGACTGCGGCGGCGCGGTTCCGACCACCGAGTTGGCGAGCTGCGTCGGCAGCCCGGTCACCGTCGCCAGGTAGGTCCCGACCGAGTTGAGCAGGCCGCCGCTGCTCGTGAAGATCGACGCGACGGCGCTCGGATCGTCTTGCAGCGCGGATTGCAGCGCCGTTACGTCGAGCGGCTCTAATTTTCCGTCGGTACCGGCGTAGGTCTGCGAACCGACTTGATTGGCGTCCGACGTGTTGGTCGCCGTCGTGTCGGTTGAGGAGGAGTCGGAATCCGACGCGCCGTTGGAGGCGGTGCCAACCGTGAACGAGCTGTCGAGCTGCAAGCCGATAGCCGAGAGCGAGTTGTACTTGCTGCTGCCGGTTTGAAACAGCCCCGTCACCATGTTGACGAGCTGCTGCTTGAGCCCCTCGACGTCGATGTTGTTGAACAAGATGCCGCCGGAGGTCAATTGCACGCCCTCCTGCGAGCCGGTCGCGCTATCGCTTTGCGACCCGATGACGGGGGCGGCGGTCGCGGTGTTGATCTCGCCGATCACCGCGTTGTAGCTCTTCACGAACGCGTTGAGCGCGGTCTGCAGCGCGCTGCTGCTCTCGGCGACGTCGACCGTTACCGGGGCGATGCCCGTCGCGCCGCCGATGGCTTCCTCCAGCGTCAGCGAGACGCCCGGCACGACGTTGTTCACGGCATTCGTATTCGAGTAGACCGTTTGGCTTTGGCCCGAGGCGTCGGTGTACGTGATCGCGGCGTCTTGGCCGATCGTTTGGTCGGCGCCGGCGTAGAGCTGACCCGGTGTCTGGTAGTTGGCGAGCAGTCCGACTGCCTGCAAGAAGTTCGAGGTGTCGCCGGCCGAGCCCAGTTCGATGCTCTGCGGTCCGTCGTTCTTCGACGTCAGCACCAGCTGCGAGGTGGTCTGATCGTAGGTCGCGACGACGCCCGCAGACGATTGATTGATCGCGTCGATGATGTCCGCGAGGTTGTTGCCCGACGCGTCGACTTTGAAGTTGACGCCGTTGATCGAGAACGAGCCGCTCGTGACCGCCGTCGCCAAGCCCGCGTTCTGACCGGTGTCGAAGGTCGCGCCCTCGTTGAGTCCACCGAGCGGACCCGAGCTGGTGATCGAATACGTGCCGGCGTTGTCCTGTTCTTGCGCGGTGTCGAGCTTGAGCATCGCGAGCGCGTTGCCGGTATCGTTGGCCGAGCCGACGCTGATCGGAGAGCTCGACGAGAGGCTGAACGTCTGAGTCGCCGCGTCGAAGTTCACCGTCACGCCGACGCCTGCGTTCGTCAGCGCGCTTTGCAGCTGCGAGGTGAAATCGGCCATCGTGATCGAGCTGGGATCGTACGTGAATGCGACCCCGTCGACGGTGATCTGCGCTTGGTTGCCGTTGCTCCCGCTCGTCCCGGCCTCGGGCGAAATCGCCAAACCCGCCTGATCGAGCGGCGAGGTCGTGCTGATCGTGCCGGCGGCCTGCGTCGAGCTGGCGATCTGCGTCGCGGTCGCGAGCGTCGCGGCGGTGATCGTGTACGCGCCCGGCGTCGCCGTCTCTCCCGAGATCGACGAGACGCCGACCGCCGAGGTGTTGCTCGAGCTCGGCGCGGTGGCGTTGAACAAATCGGGATTGCTGAGCGCCTGGAAGCTGTCTTGGAATTCCGTGACCAAGTTCTGGATCTTGATCAGCTCGGTCTGCTGTTCGTTGAGCTTGGTGATCGCGGTCTGATCGGGCTTCTCTTGCTCCAGCGTGAGGTTGACGTACTTGTCGATGATCGCGTTGTAGTTGATGCCCGACGCGATGCCCGGGAACGAGACGGGCGGGACGTTGGTCCCGTAGACGGTCGAGTCGGCGCTGCTCGAGCTCGACGTGCCGGTCGAAGAGACTCCACTCATGCTAGGCGCTGTGATCCAGAACGGCGCCGGCCAGTTTGTTGAAGAACTGAGCGATCAGCACCATCGACTCGGGCGGGAACTGCGTGATCACCTGTCCGGTCTGCGCGTTGGTGAAAACCGTGACGATCTCGTTGGGATCGTGCACGACCCGAAACTGCACGGAGACCTGCGAACCGTTGCCGACCAGCTGGGAGAGCGCGCTGTGCAGCGTCTCGTCCTGGGGCGCGTCGACAACGGGCGTGCCGCCCTGCGGGCCGGGGTCGGCCGGCTGCGCCAACTCGCTGGGCGGCGCCGGGGCCGCGGCGGCCGTCGCCGCAGCGTCGACTGAGAGAACGTCCATGTTCGTGCAGAATCCTCCACTTGCGATATCGGTCGGCCAGGCCGCCCGATTTAGGTGACCCCGGCGGCGGCTTCGGCGTAACCGCGAACGATGCCCCGGATGACCATCGCCGGCATCAAGGCCCCGGTCGCTTCCGCCGGAGGCACCGGCGGGAAGCGCCGCCCTTCGTCCCAGGCCTCCCCGAGGGCACGGGTGAGCGCGCCCAAGTCGCCGGGGTCGAACCGTTGGGGGACGATGCCGGGGATCGCGAACGAGCGCCGCTCCGCAACGGCCAGACGGGCTCCGGCGAGCACCGCCGCGGCCAGGCGCGCTGACCCCTCGCCCAGCCACGCCGCGTCGACGACGACCGCGGCGGCCATGCGCAACCCGGCGGCCTGGGCAGCCGAGGGCTCGGGCAACACGATCAGGTCGC
The DNA here is from genome assembly GCA_035504415.1 of Candidatus Sulfotelmatobacter sp. Taxonomy (NCBI): domain Bacteria; kingdom Pseudomonadati; phylum Acidobacteriota; class Terriglobia; order Terriglobales; family Candidatus Korobacteraceae; genus Candidatus Sulfotelmatobacter; species Candidatus Sulfotelmatobacter sp. Next base: position 67,147 of record DATJRY010000005.1, read on the forward strand.
GGCCGCCGAACTCGCGCACCCGTTCGAGATAGCTGGCATCGAGCACCGGTCCCGCCAGGACCAACGGGATGCCCGCCGCGGCGGCGCTGCGGGCAACCAGAAGCTGGTTGGCAGCCGGAGCGATCGGGGCGTGGACGAATGCGAACGGATCGGGACCGACCAGCTGCCCCACCGCGGCCGGTTCGTGGATCGCGACCAGCGGCGGAACCACGGCGAGCGTGGTGCGGCGGCCGCTCCGGCGCAACACGCGCTGCGCTTCCTCGTCGGAGGCGACGAAGACGATGGCGGCGTCGCGCAGCGCGGCCGCGCTCTCCTCGAGCTCGGCCTGCGGCGGCGCGTAGGGGGCGTCGGCCGTCGCCTCGCCGACGCTGACCGCGCGGCGCGCGAGCATGGCGAGGTACCGCTCGACCGACGCCTCGTCGGCGCCGTATTCGAAGCACAAGCGCGCGACCGTGGCACCCCACCACAATCCCGCCGCCGCATCTTCTTCGTACGCGTGGATCGCGCTGGGGATGCGCGCCCGGCGGGCGGCGTCGACGATGCCGCGGACGCGCCGGCCGTCGCGAACGCCGATGATGTGGACGAGGTCGGCGCCGGCGACCTCGTCCGGATGCACGCCGTACGCGACCTCGAAACCTTCGGCCGTCAGTCCGGCGGCCAGCGCCGCCGCCTCGTCGGTATCGGCTCCGGGTTCGTTCGCCGCGTCACTGCGCCCGAGCACGATCACGATGCGCCCGGCCGAGCCGCCCTGGACCCCGCCGGTAGGCGGGAGCGGGGCCCGCCGTTGCGGCTCGGCGACGCGCTCGACCACGAACGAGCGGCGCGGCGGTCCTTCGGCCGCGTCGTAGGCGAAGCCCACGTCGACCGGCAGCGGATCGACCACCCCGACGGCGCCGGGCCCCGCGGCATCCAGCCGCAAGACGGTCTCCGCCGAGCTCGGCGCGGCGAGACCGTCGCCCAGCACCACGACCGTCGCCGCCGACGAGGACGGCGGCTCGCCGTACCATGCCATGGCAGCCGCATCGCGGCTCCCCGGCGCGACGCCGACCGTGCCGAGATCTCGCAGCACCATCCAACCGCCGACCGCGTCGGGCGCGTCGAGCAGGACCTCGCGACCGCGCACGTACCGCCGCGCCCAATGATACGGGGCCAACCGTACGAGCGCGTCGCGCAGCGGGGCGGCGCCGAACGCACCGATGGCCCGCGCCGCCTCGAAGCGAGGCGCAGCCGCGAAGGCGACGACGTGCTCGCCGAACAGCATCCCGGAACGCATCAGGGCGTCGAGGTGCGGCAAGATCCGTTCGGCCAGCGCGGTCGCGAAGCCGTCGCCGCCACGGAATCCGGCCGGGAACAACAGGGGGTCGCGCTCGCGCTCGACGATCAGTTTCGGTTCGACGAAGACGCCGGGGACGACGGTGTCGCCGTGCTCGCCGGCAAGATAGAAGTCGAGCAGCAGCGCGTTGTGCCGTTGGCGCACGACCGGCTCGATGCGGACCGCGGCGAGCCGTTGCGGATCGTCGACGGGCGTGCCCGTGCTCCAGGGCGCGATGACGTCGAAGACGCGATGGGTTCTCATCGGGCCGCGCGCACCACGTCGTCCAGCGCCTTCGCCGCGCGGACCTCGGCTCCGGCGAAGGCCGCGCGTTCGTGCCCGGCCGCGACGATCAGACGCTCGTCGGGCGCCACCGCGGCGCGCCAGGCCGCCAAATCGCCGACCCGCTCGACGCGAACCGAAAGCGCCAGCGCCAGCGACTTGCCGCCGGCGACCAGGAGCGCCCGGACACGTGCCGCGACCACGGCCGTCGGGATCCCGCCCTCGAGCAGCAGGTCGAGCCGCACGGGGTCACTGGCGTCGAACGTGCCGGCCATCTCGGCGACGAACGCGAGCGCTCGCTCGAGCTCGGCGTCGTCGGCGACCGCGAGCACGATTGCGACCCGCGCCGGTGTCGCGACAACGGCCGGGACGACGAACGGCACGCGCGTGGCCGGATCGAAACCGCGCGCGCGCGCGCCGGCCCGGTCGGGGACCGCCACCAGCGGCTGCACGAGATCGGCCGCCGCGGCGGGATTGTGCGAAACGCCCGGATCGAAACGGTGGACCAACGTGTCGTCGCAACGCACGACGGTATACCCGGCGGCGCGCAGGCGCGTGACGAGATCCGCGATACCGCGCCGCGTCGGTCCGAGCGCCGGATCGATGCCGCCGACCGCGTCGAGCGCTTCGCGCGCGATCAGGATCGCGGGAGTCGCCGACAGCTCGATCGGGGTGCAGTCTCGCGCGTGGTCGCGCGCCCGGCGTTCCGCGACGTGCTGCAGCTCGTTCAGGTTTCCGTAGCTGACCTCTTTGACGCCCTCGCCGCTCAGGAGCGAAGCGGTCTGCGGCACCGAGGGTACCGCGGCACCGAGCGCCGGGACACGCGCAAACGCCGCGCGGAGGCGATCGAGCGTGTCGGCGGGGATCAACACGTCGTCGCTCAACAGGAAGGTCAGCTCGGGCCCCGCGCCCAGCGCGCGGTTCGCGGCGCCGACGAGCAACGGGTCGACCTCGTCCAACTCGATCGACGCGATCGCGTTGGCGCCGAGGATCCTGCGCGCGGTCTCGTTGCCGGCGGCGCACACCGCGACCAGCTCGTCGCCGGTGCGCGTCGCCGCCAGGGCGGCGTCGAGCGTCGTCCGCAGGACGTCGGGCGAGGACGACGCCAGGAAGACGCACCGCACGTGCTTGGTTCCGGCACCTGCCCGCGGACCCGCGGCACGGCCCGGCGCGCGCACCGCCCTGCCCGCTGCTTCGACGCCGGCGAACAGGGCGTGCAACGACGCGGCGAGCGGACCGTCGCCGGGCTGCACGTGTTGCGGAAAGCGACCGGCCGCGAGCAGGACGCAGTTCCCTTCGAGCGCCGCGACGCTCGGCGCGACCGCCGCGACGTAGGTGGCGTCTTCGAGCCGCTCGACCAGGAGCGCGAGGGCGTCGGCATCCGGCAATGCGGCCGACGCGGCGATCAGCACGTTACGCTCGCCGCGCACGCCGAGCTCACGGCGCAACGCCGCCACCGGCTCGTCGACGGCGCTCGCCGCGACGACCGCCGGCAACGCGCTTGCGCGACGAGCGGCGTCGCGTGCGTCGGGGCCGTGGACCAAGACCGTCAGCGGCGGCATCGGCATGCGCACGCGTCGTCGCAGGCCGCCTTCGAAGCGCGTCTCGCGCTCGATCGTGCGCCGCCGAACGGCGAGCGGCAAGCGCGAGCCGCCCACGAGGGCGGGATGGGCCTCGCTCACCGCGCGCAGCGCCGAGCGGCGCCCGCGATCGTCGGCGCTCTCGGTCGGGATCGCCCAGGCGAACGACGGCAAACAGGACACCTCGAGCCCGCGTTCGCGCGCGCGCGCCGCGACTTCGACGAGCGCCGCCACCGCATCGAACGGCAACGGCTCGAGCAGCAGCGAACGCTCGGCGAAGAACGCACCGGGCGCCGGCACGTCGATCGGACCGCGCAGCTGCGCCTCGATGCCGCCCTCACCGTGCCCGATGCGGATCGGCCACAGCTCGAAGGGCAGCGCACCGGCTTCCGACGGCCCGAGCATCCAGCCGTAGTGGCGCCAACTCTCCGAGTACGCCGCGCCTCCCAGCACGGCCGGACCGGCATCGAGCGCGGCGCGCACGCCGCCGAAGGCTCCCCCCAACGGCGCGGCACCGGGCAATACCACGAGCAGGTACGGATCGTTCGCCGCACGCGCCGCGAGCGCGAGAGCATCCGGATCGGCGACGGTCACGACCGCCGACGCCCGCGCGCGGGCCTCACGCAGATCGCTGCTCGGCGCCGCCAGGATCGTGAAGTGCACGGAGGACTTAGTCGAGCGCGAGCGCCGCGATCCCCTGCGCGTCGGCGACGCGGCCGGCCGCCAAGAGGTCGGTGGCCAATCCGACGGCCGTCGTCTTGAGCGTGGAAGCGTCCGCCAGCGGCAGCGCGCGCATGCGGCGCACGGTCGCGACCGCGGCGTCCAGATCGTTCGAGCGGCGTTCGATCTCGGCGCGCAACGCCAAGGCCGCGCCGGCGTGGCCGTCGGCATCCGGCACGTGTGCGAGGTGCGCGAGGGCGTCGGCATCGCGGTGCAGCCGTGCTGCCGCCAGCGCCGCGTTGAAACGCAGCACCGGGTCGAGCGGGGCGAAGGTCAGCGCGTCTTCGGCGACCGCGAGCGCGTCCTGGGGCCGCTTCTCCTCGAGCAGCCGATGCGAGCGGCGCGCGAAATCGCCGACCATCACCAGCGGCGCGTCCAACTCCTCGGCTCGCAGGCGCGCGCGCCGCTCCTGATCGCCCCGCCGCAGGCACAGCTCGTCGATCAGTCCGAGAATACGGCCGTCGCCCGGCGCGAGCGCCAGCGCGCGCTCCGCGTAGGGCAGCGGGTCCCCCAACGCCTCATCGCGCAGCACCTTGGCCGCCGAGAGCAGGAGCGTCGCGCGCGCCCGAGCGCCGACGATGTCGCTGCGCCGGTCGATCATCTCGAACGCCTCGTCGAAACGCCGGCGCCGAATGAGGAAGTTCGCGTAGTTGACGAAGCCGGTGCTGCCGTCGATCTGTGCGCCTTCGCGGAACAGCCGCTCCGCGTCGTAGACGCGGCCGACGCTTTCGTAGGCGTGCGCCGTCGTACTGCGCAGCAGCGGCGAATCCGGCTTGGACGCGAACGCGCGCTCGTACCATGGAAGCGCTTCTTCCCAGTTGTCTTCCTTGACGTAGGTCGACGCGATGTTCAAGCTCGCTTTCCAGCTCGCGATCTCGTCGTCGACCATGAAATACGCGCGCGCACCGGCCCCCAAGTGCATCGAGCGGCGATACGATTCGCGTGCCTCCTCGTAGCGCTTGCCCAGTGCGAGCAGATATCCACGTGTGAAGAGCAGGTTCGGATGATTGGGCGAGCCGGCCAGCCCGCGGTCGAGCAGCTCGATCCCGCGATCGATCTCGCCGCGCCCTTCGGCGTACGCCGTCGCGAGCATGACGTACGCGGTCCAGATGAAGCCGCGCACGGTCGTCTCCATCGCGAAGACCTTTTCGAGCGCCTCGATCCCGACGCCGATGTCGCCGGCGACGACGGCGTTGACGCCGAAATTGTACCAGGAGAAAGCGTCGTCGCCGTTCTCGCGGATCGCGCGCTCGAGCAGCGGCTTGTTGCGTAGGCCTTTCTCGCGCGAACCCAAGATCTCTTTGGTATAACCCTTGTGGAGAACGCGCACCGTGCTGACGATCCCGGGCAGGTGATCGGCGCCGTGCAGGACGACGTTCTCGTGGATGACGCCGTGATAGCGAATGCGCGGGGTGGTCGGAAAGATGCGCGGCAGGATGTGCGACATCGTCGATCCCGCGCCGGTCTCGTCGTCGACGAGGTTCTCGATCTTCAGGTAGACGGCGGTGTAGTCGGCCGGCGTCTCGCGCAGCGCGCGCAGCGTCGCCAGCGAGTCGGGCGTGATCTCTTCGTCGGCGTCGAGCACCAGCGTCCAGCGCCGAGTCGCCATCTCGAGCGCCTGGTTGCGAGCCCAAGCGAAGTCGTTGCGCCACTCACGGAAGATCACGTTCGCGCCGAACTCGCGCGCGATCTCGACGGTACGGTCCGTCGAGCCCGTATCAACGACGTTGAGCTCGTCGACGACGTCGCGGACGCTCGCCAGGCACTCGGCGAGGAAGCGCTCCTCGTTCTTGACGATCATACACAGGCTGATGCCGACCGGCAGCTGCTCGCGCTCGGGCGGCGGGACCGGCAGGTTGAGCAGCAGCCCCGTGTGGTTGCGGGCGAACGTGCTCTCCCGGTACTCGTCGACGATCGCTAGCGGCATCGCATCACCATCTCCCTGGGTATCGGCGCGACCGCAAAAAAAGAAGAGAGCCCGCCGGAGCGGGCTCTCTCTGGTTGGTGCGAGGGCTATTCCGCTTAGCGGAAGAGCGCCAGGACCGACTGGGCGTTGCTGTTCGACTGCGCCAGGACCGAGGTACCGACCTGGACCAGGATCTGGTCGCGGGTGTACTCGGTGGTCGCGCTGCCGATGTTGAGGTCGCGGATGTTCGACTCGGAGGCCTGCAGGTTGGTGGCCGCCGTGTTGTCGTTGTCCTGGTCCTCTTGGAGGCGGACGATGACCGCGCCGAGCTGCGAGCGCTGGCTGAGCAGCGTCTGCAGGGCGTTGTCGATCTGGCCGATCGCGTCCTCAGAGGCGAACGAACCGTAGTTCGTGTTGCCGATGAGGTTGATGTTCGCGATGCGCAGCGAGTTCGTCGAGGTGCTCACGAGCCCGATCTGGATCGTGTCGCCTTCCTCGGCGCCCGACTGGAAGTTGAACGCCGGCGCGTTCGGGTTCGAGTTGGCCGAGACGTACTGGCTGACCTTGATGTACGAGGTCACGCCGACGTCGAGCGTACCAGCCTGGCCGAAGGTCACGGTGACGCCGTCGACCGAGATCGCGGCGACCGTGCCGGCCGCCGGGACGGTCAGCGTCGTGACGACGTGGCCGGCCTGCGCCGCGCTCGAGAAGAACGAGACGACGAGGCCCTGCTGGTCCGAGTTGAGCTGCGCGACCTGAACTTCGATCGAACCGTCGACGATCGTGGTGCTGGTGCCGGACAGGGTGACCGATCCGACCAGCGTCTGCGTCTCGCCGTTCGCGCCCGGGGTCGCCAGGTCCGAGTTGGCCGTGATCGTCGCAAACGCGTCGACCTGCTGCTGGAAGCCGGCGTGCGAGCCGTCCAGCAGGTTCTGACCGTTGTAGCTCGTGTCCTGAGAGATGCGGTTGACTTCGAGGAGCAGCTGCTGCACCTCGGCCTGCAGGTTCGCACGATCGTCGGTCGAGGTCAGGTCGGACGACCCTTCGACGGCCAGCGTGCGGATGCGCTGCAGGATGTCGGTCGTGGTTCCGAGCGCGCCGTCGGCGATTTGCGCCGCGTTGGTCGCGTCCTGGACGTTCTGCGCGCCCTGGTCGAAGCCGTTGACCTGCGACTGCAGGGACTCGGCGATCGCCAGACCGGACGGATCGTCAGCGGCCGAGTTGATGCGGAGACCGCTGGAGAGACGCTGGACCGTCGTGGACAGGTCGGCTTGCGTCTTGTTGAGGTTCAGGCTCGCTTCGTTGGCCAACAGGTTGTTGGCGATTGAGAGCCCGCCGATGCCAGGCATGTAGTTCCTCCATGAATTACGTTCACACGTGTGATGGAAGGGGGCTTCCTACCCCACTCCCGCTATACGTACTTGGTGATCGTCAAATTAGGGTCTGGACTTTAGGTTCTTCACGTTTTTGGGGCCGGCGGCCTGCGCCCCCTTCCCCAGGTCGGCGATACGGGCCCGCTCGGCGGGCTTCGCCGGCTCTCCAGCAGCCGCTCGGTTGGTCCGTTGGATCTCGTCGTAGACCTCGGAACGGTGGACCGGGATCGAGCGCGGGGCTTCGATCCCCAGCTTGACGGTGTCCCGGTCGACGGAGACGACCACGATCCGGACGTCGTCCCCGATCATGATCGCTTGGTTGAGTTTACGACTGAGAACCAGCAACGTCCGGCGCCCTCCGTGGCGGAGAAAGTTGCGCGGTTCCCGGTCGGGCGGTCAGGCTCCCGCCGTAGCCGTCGTCGACGCCTGAGCGGGCGCCGGCGCCTTGCGCGGAACCGGAGTCCGCACCGAGTATCCGCTCCCCTCCAGCGTCACTTGACGGCCGGTCCGAGTGCGCAAGTTCACGATGACGGGAGCCAGCAGGTTCATCGTCATGTCGGACGCGTTCGGACCGACGATCACGATGCCGAGGAAGACGAATTCCTCGGGCCGTTTGAGGTCGAGGGAGCTCACCGCGTATTCCGGCAGCTTCACCTGGTAGTCCGGAAACATGTGGAACGGGTTGCAGGTCGGGAGAGCGACCGAGGGGTCGTCCAGGCTCTGCAGCCAGATGAAGTGTTCTTGCTCTTCGAGGTGCAGGGCCAGGAAGCGCCGGAGGTGGCCGAAGCCCGGGAGGCCCCAAGGGAACGTCAGGACCTCGTCCTCGCGGAAGGTGCACGACCCAAAGCGCGGCAGCTCCATGGTCGTCGTCTCGATCTGCGTGGTATCCACCATCGTCTCCGTCATGTTTTCGCTCACTGCAGGTAGTTGAAGAGCGTTTGTTGTTCGAGCCGCGTCGTCGTCGAGTAGGCGGCCTCGAGGGCGGTCTGCGTCTGGGTGAACGCCGTGGTCGTCGAGGCGACGTTGGTGTCCTCGATGCTCGACTCTACGTTCGTGTTATCGGTCACGTTGCTCTGAAGTTGACTCGCCAGCGAGGTGAGCGTCTGCAAGTTCGCGCCCACTTGCGCGCGCGCCGTCAGCACGACGTTCAAGGTATTGCTGATGTCGCCGAGCTGGGTCGAGATCGGCTGGATCGTATCGCCTTGACCCGCCAGTCCGAGCGCCTCGACCAGATTGCCGCCGTTCGGGGCGTCTTGGACGGTGAACGCGCTGCTGCTGCTCAGCGTGATCTTCTGCGTCTTCGCATCGTATTGCGCGGTCACGCCGCCGTCGGCGGCGGCAGCGTTGTTGATTTGCGCGACGACCGACGTTCCCGCCGGCGGCGGCACGCCGTCGTCGATCGGGGCGTTCGCCGCAATCGGGATGCTCGTGCCGTTGATCTCGATCGTGAAACCACCGCCGCCCGCCACGGGCGCGGTTGCGAAGCTCGAAGCCTGGCTGAGCGTCGTCGGCGCGGGCGCGCCGCCCGTCTGCGGCCCATAGACGACTTGACCCTCGGCGTTCATCGCCTCTTCGCTGGTGTCGGTGTACTGCGGGTTCTCGACCTGATTGCGCAGGTTGATCAGCGTCTGGAAGACGTCCGGCGAACCGTCCGCGGAGTTGTAGTTGAACGCCTGCTGGAACGTCGTCGAGAGCGTGATCACCTGACCGTTGAACAGGATCTGGCCCGAGGATTGCTCGTTCCCCGAGAACGTCACCGACGTCGGCGGATCGCCGACGGCCTGCACCGGCGGCAGCGTGCTGGCTGCGGTGCCGCTGAAGATGTACTGGCCCGAGTACTGGCTGTTCCCGTACGCGATCGCCTGCGAGATCAGGTTGTTGACCTGCGAGACGATCCCCGAGCGGTCGGTACTGGTGAGGCCCGAGTTCGCGGCTTCGACCGCCAGCGAGTTGGCGCTCTGCAAGATCGAGGTCAGCCCGTTGAGGACGCTGTCCGTCTGCGTGAGCTGGTTGGACGCCGCGCTGGCGTTGGTCGACTCGGTCGTCTGCGTCGTGATCGTCTGGTGCAGCTCCAGATCTTCGCCGATCTGCAGCGGATCGTCGCTGGGCTCGTTGAGCGAGATCCCGCTCGAGAGCTCGCCGCCGAGCTGCGCGTACTGCGCGGCCTGGTTGTCGATCGCGGCGGTCTGCTGGGCGTAGATGGTCGAGGTGGCGATGCGCATGCGGCTATCCTGTCGACGACGAGACCATGCCGAGCGCAGTCTGCAAGAGCGTCTCGAGAACGCTCATCGTCTTCGCGGCAGCCTCGTAGGCGTTTTGGTACTGGAGCAGGTTCTGGGTCTCTTCGTCGACGTTGATCCCGTCGACCGACTGGCGCTGTGCGTTGATGCTCGTCGCCAGGTTCGTCTGGGTGGTGGTTCCGGTGGTGGCAGTCGCGGTGTCGTTGCCGAGCTGGGTGACGAGCACGCCGTAGTACGCGCTGAGCGTCTGCGAGGGCGTGCTGGAGATCGAGTAGCCGTTACCGTGGGCGCCCGTCGCCACGAAGCTGATCGCTCCGGTGCTCGGATCGACGCCGGTGACCTGGACGGTCTCGGACGCCGCGACCGTCGGCGGCGCGCCGATCGCCGCGCCGCCGCTGATGGTGAGCAGCTGGCCGACCTGGACGTTCGCGAACTCGCCCGGCGTCGAGGGCAGGACGGTGACCGAACCGGCGGCCGTGATCGGCGACGTCGACTGCGCTTGGAGCGGCGGAATCCCGACCGGCGTCGAGAGCATGGTGATCATCGCGTTCGTCCCGGCGCTGTCGGCCGAGCCCAGCGCGTTGCCGGCACCCTGGGTGACGCCGCTGATCGCGCTCGCGCCCACGATCTGCAGGATCGAGTTGGTCGGTGTTCCGGCCGACCCGGCCTGCGGACCGTTCGAGTCGGTGATCGTGAAGGTCGGCGAGGTCGCGGCCCCGTTGGCGGCCTGTTGGGCCAGCAGCGACTGCCCTTCGTTGGTGGGGTCGCGCGCGAAGACGATGCTCTGGTTGGTGCTGTCCCACGAAGCCGTCACGCCGAGCTGCGCCGCGTTGAAGCTGGTGATGAAGCCGTTGATCGTCGACGAGTTCCCGGTCGCGCCGATGTCGTAGTCGAAGGTCTGGTTGACGCCGTCGACGGTGACGGTCAACTGCCCGGCGGTCGTGGGTGGCGCGCCGACCGCGCCGCCCGTGTACTCGAGCGTGGTGTTGCCAAGGATCGCCGAGGCCGTGTCGATGCTCTGGTTGGCGGCGTTGGCCGAGACGACCTCGCTGCCGGCGTCGGTCGAGGCCAGCGCGGTGGTGACCTGCGAGCCGGCGGTGAGACCGACGCTGATGTTCGAGGCCGTGATCGCCTCGCCGGCGGCGGCCGGCACGAAGAACGCCTGCCCGGGCGTGCCGGTGGTGTCGTACGAGGCCTCGCTCACGCTGTTGACCGTGTTCGCCAGCGCCGAGGCGAAGTTGTTGAGCTGCGTCGCGTACGAGCTCAGGTTGTCGTTGTAGACGTCGACGTACGCGCCGAGCTGCCCGCTCCCGACCGCGACCGGCGTGGGGTCGGCCGGGTCCGGATCGCTCTCCATCCCGATCACCATCTGCGGCTCGCCGTTCGAGCCGGTCGCGACGACCGGCGCGGCCAGATGGTAGACGTTGGTGTCGCTCACCACGGCGATTCCGCCGATCGTCACCAAGGTCGAGCCGTTGGCCTGCACCGAGGTCGACGTCGCCACGTACTGCGAGAGCTGGTCGATGTCGTTGTCGCGTTCGTCCTCGAACGTGTTGGCGTTGGCGCCCACGGCGCTGGCCGCGCGGATCTGCCCGTTGAGCGAGGCGATCTGGTCGAGCAGGCCGTTGACGGTCTGGACCGTCGTGGTCGCCTGCTGCAAGACCGACGACTGCGCGCTCGAGACCGCGGTGCCGACGTCGTTGAGCTTCGAGGTCAGCGCCTGGGCCGAGGTCAGCACGGCGGTTTGGTCGGAGGCCGTGGTCGGGCTCGCCGCCAGCGTCGAGAGCGCGGTCTGGAAGTTCGCGTAGGCCGTGTTGATGCCGCTACTCGGCTCGCCGAACGAAGACTGCACCGAGGTCAGCACCTGCTGCTCGATGGTGTAGTAGTTCTGCGAGGACGACGCCCCGCGGAAGAGCGAGTCGTACGAGTTCTGGTGGATCCGCGTGATCGAGTTGACCACCACGCCGTCGCCGGTCATGCCCGGCGCCGAATACGACGGAGCGCCCGGATTCGAGACGATCGGCGATTGCTGGGTGATGTTCGCGACCTGCCGCGAGGCACCGGTCGTGTCCTCGTTCGCGATGTTGTCGGACGTGACGTTCTCGGCGACCTGGAACGCGTTGAGCGCGCTCCCGGTAACGTTCAGTGCAAAGAAACTCATGCGGCCTCGCGCTCCTGCGGAGCCCGAGCCCACCTCGGCTTCGCCTCGTCAATCGAGATGCGGATCGGTAGTGAACGAATCATGCGCGGCGGCTCACGAGGACGCTCCCGGTGGGTGGGGGGATGATTCCGCGGCGCCGGTAGGTGCCGGTCTGCTCGGTCGAGGCCCGTTGCAGGACCTGAACCGTGCGCGCGAGCCGGTCCATCCCGGCGAGGATCAACGCTTTGTTGTTCTGCACCGTCAGACGCAGCGCGATGCCGCGCGTCGAGAGCGCGTAGACGGTCGCGTAGAGCTTGCGGCGCAGCGCGGGCGGCGCATATGCGCACACCTGGCGCAGGTTGAGCTGCCCGAAGCCGCGGCGCTGCATCGCGATGCGCTGCGCGTAGGCCATGCCGTGCAGGACGCGCTTGGACTCCAGTTGCCGCTCGGCACTGACGATGCGGGCCGGCACGTTCGCCACCAGCGCTTCGGTCAGCGTGAGCGCCGCGTCGCCCAGCTCGCCCAGGAGCCGGTTCTCCTCGAAGATCAGCTCCGAGAAGCGTTGCCACTGGCTCATGCTCGCCCCCCGTCGCGGTCGAAGGGCGGACGGCAGCGCGGCGAGGACCGCGACGGCTGCGCCGAAGGCGAAGCCTCTAGCCGGCCGCGGCCGCCGCCGCCTCGACGATGAGACGTCCTAACAATTTGTCGACGATCTCCTCGGCCGGGACGTAATACTTCCCCTCGGCGATGCGCCGCTGCAGATCGCTCACCAGCTCCGGCCGGTAGAACGGCTCCATCGTGGCGGCAAAGAACGATGCGGCCAGGGATTGCGCGGCTTCCGAACGCTCGAACGAGTCGGCCGTATCGAAGGCTACCGTCGCGACGGTGTTCTTCCGTTTCACCGCCCGATAGGCGGTCAGCGCGGAGCGGATCTCCGCCCGACTGATGATCATGGATCGATACGCCTCGCTTCGCTCGCGCTTCCTTGCTATAGGCCGTATCGTCGGCTGGTGAGCCGGACTTTAGGGCGAGCGCGAGCCAATCGGCGTTCACGGGTTCTCCTCCTGCACCGGAGCCTTGGCTTCGGTGCTGGAGTTGGCGAGGACGCTGCTGCGCAGCTGCTGCTCGAGCACCTTGGCGATGCCGAGCGACCCCGTCTTGGCCAGCTCGTCGGAGCGCTGCTGGTCGAGCATCTCCGTCCACGTTTGTTCGGCAGCGGACGTTTTGCCGGTCAGTGAGACCTCAGGCGCCGTTTTCCGCATCTCGGTGAAGAGCATGTTGACGAACAGCGACTCCATCTGCTGCGCGACCTTGTGCAGCTTCTGGAGCGCCTGCTGCTGCTGCGCCGTGAGCGGCGCCTGGGCGGCGAGGCTCTGGGCGGAGGGCGGCAGCTTCTCGAGCGACATCAGATGATCTCCACGTCGGCCTGCAGCGAGCCGGCGTCGCGCAGCGCCTGCACGATCGAGATGAGGTCGCGCGGTGAGACGCCGATCGTGTTGAGCGCCCGCACGACTTGCATCAGCGTCGGGGCGCCCGAGACGTAGATCAGCTTCCTGGTCCCGGTCTGGCTGGCGGTGACGGTCGTGTTCGTCTGCACCGGCGGCTGGGTGCGCGAGAACGGCGCGGCCGGCACGACGGTGTTGTTCGTCGCGATCGTGATCGAGAGGTTGCCGTGCGCGATCGCGCAGGGCGCCAGCGTGACGTCGCCGCCCATCACCACGGTGCCGGTACGCTCGTTGACGACGACCTTGGCCAGCTCGTCGGCGTCCAGCGGCAGCTCGCCGGCCTGGGCCAGGAAGTCCACGTCGTCGCCGGCATAGCGCGCAGGCAAGTTGACGCGGATCGTCTCGGCGTCGTTGGCGTGCGCGGTGCCCGGCCCGAACTTGGTGTTGAGGATCTGGGCGACGCGCGCCGCGGTCAAGTAGTCCGGCGTCGTGAGCACGTACGAGAAGCCGGACTGGTCCTGCTGAATGTTGGTGATCATGTCGCGCGCGATCACGGCGCCCTGCGGGATGCGCCCGGCCGTGACGTGGTTCTGCAGGATGCTGTTGGGGCCGCCGGCGCCGGTCGCCGAGGCGTAGAAACCGCCGACCGAGAGCGGGCCCTGGGCGGTCGCGTAGACCAGGTTGTTGGCCGCCTTGAGCTCGGTCAGCACGAGGGTGCCGCCCTGCAAGCTGGTGGCGTCGCCGAGCGTCGAGACGGTGACGTCGACGTTGTCGCCCGAGTGCGCGAACGGCGGCAGGTTGGCGGTGACGATGACCGCCGCGACGTCGCGCGTGCGCACGTTCTGCGAGCTGGTCGAGAGCCCGAAGGCCTGCAAGATGTTCTGAATCGTCTGCGAGGTGAAGACGACCGACGTCGAGTCACCGGTCTGGTTGAGGCCGGTCACGATCCCGTAGCCGACCAATTGGTTCGTGGTCACGCCCTGCACGCGCGCCACGTCCTTGAGCAGCACGCGCTGCGCCGACGCGTGCAGCGGCAGCGCGCTCAGCGTGAGCAGCAGGGCCAGGGCGGCGGTCAGCGTCTTCTTCATCTTCATCATCATCTTGCGTCAGAACAGGAAGTTGACGATCTTTTGCAAGATCCCCTGAGTCTTCTTGTCGGCGTCGCCCTTGAACTCGGCCTGGACGTTCGCGACGTTGCTCGAGGCGATCGTATCGGTGTTGTCGATGTCTTGCGGGCGGATGACGCCGGTGATGTGCAGCACTTGCTTCTGGCCGTTGATCAGCAGGTTCTGATCGCCGGCGATCTTCAGCGCTCCCGACGGTAGCACGTCGGTGACTTGCGCCTCCATCGTGCTGGTGAAGGTGCTCGAGCCGACCTGCGCGCGCGCTTCGGACGACTGCCGCGTCGCGCCCAAGCCGATCCCGTCCTTGAGCAGGAAGATGTTGGCCAAGCCCTGGCCCGGCGTCGCGCTGAGCGAGTAGCTGTTGTTGACGCTCTGCTGCATCGACTGCGAGTTCGCTTGCGAGAAGTTGAACACGACCGTCACCAGGTCGCCGACTTGCCCGGCACGGAAGTCCGGCCCCAGGCGCAGCGGGTGCCCCGGGCCGACCGGCGGCGGTGCGGCCTGATACAGCGTGTCGGCGAACGCCGGCGCGCCGAGCGCGGCGAAGGCCAACACGGCGAGCGTAACGCGAGAGAGGGCGCGATGCATGGCTATTCGCCTCCTGGGAGCGTGAGCTCGACGCGATTGGGGCCGGTCACGATGCCGGCGACCGCGCGTTGCGTCTGCGGGTTCACCACCGTGACCGTGTCGCCGATCGCGCCGCCGGTGCGGGCGATGACGTCGGCCATCAGCGAGACGGGGCCGTCGTGGATGACCAGGATCGCCGCCTGACCGGGCCGCACGAGCGTCTGCGGCGAGGTCTCCTCGACGTACAGCGGCAGCCCTTTGGAGAGGGCCAAGTTCATGCGGCGGCCCAGCAGCGCGTCGCGCTCGACCGCGGGCCGGCCGCTGGCCGGCACGCGCGCCAGCACGACGTCGTCCGGGCCGAGCACGGTGCCCGGCGTCAGATCGTGCGCCGCGACGGCGGTCTCGACGTAGGTCACGACGTGGTACCCGACCACGACGGTCCGGACCACCGCGCCGTCGACCACGATCGCGACCGGCACGCCGACGTAGGTCGGGTTGACGTACGGCGATCCGCCCGGCTCGATCGTGACCGCGCCGCTGGGCACGCGCTGGTCGGCGATCTGGAAGGCCGGGTTCAACGAGCGCTCGGGGCCGTCGCTCAAGCCGTGCGCGATGCGATCGGCGAGCGAGGCGATGCGGGCGCCGGCGACGATCTGCGTCGTCGCCGTGACCGTCACCGACGCGCGCACGCCCGCCGCCGGCACGCAAAGCGCGGCGGCGAGGGCGAGGGCGGCGGCAAGGGCGCGAGCCCGCGGAGCGATCATCAGGACGTCTTCATCTGGACCGCGGTCTGCAGCATCGAGTCCGCCGTCGTGACCGACTTGGAGTTCGCTTCGTACGCGCGCTGCGCGGTGATCAGGTTGACCATCTCGGTGACCACCGAGACGTTGCTCTGCTCGAGGTAGCCGCCCTGAAGGGTGCCGGCGCCGTTGAGACCCGGCTGCGAGATCGTCGGCGCGCCCGAGGCGCCGGTCTGCAGGTACAGGTTCTGGCCCTGCGGCGCGAGGCCGGCCGGGTTGATGAAGCGCACCAGCTGGATCTGGCCGAGCGTCTGCGGGAGCTGCTGACCGGGAACCTGCGCGGTCACGGTGCCGTCCGAACCGACCTGCACCTGCGTCGCCGTCGCCGGGATGGTGATCTGCGGGTTGAGGAAATAGCCGTCGGCGGTGGTGATCTGACCGTTCGAGTCGACCTTGAACGAGCCGTCGCGCGTGTACGCCGTCGTCCCGTCGGGGAGCGTGACCTGGAAGAACCCGTTCCCCTCGATCGCGATGTCGAGCGGATTGTCGGTCTCTTGCAGCGTCCCTTGCTGGAACATCTTCTCCGACGAACCGACCTTCACGCCCAGACCGACGTCTTGGCCGACCGGCACGATCGACGGGCCGACCGGCGTCCCCGGCGCGCGCAAGTTCTGATAGATCAGATCTTGGAACTTGGCCAGGTTCGCCTGGAAGCCCGTCGTGTTGACGTTGGCGATGTTGTTGGAGATCGTGTCGACGTTGTACTGCTGGGCCATCATGCCCGTGGCGGCCGTCGAGAGCGCTCGCATCATGATCGGGTTGCTCCTACACTACGTCGGGGTGCTGCGGCCGATCGACTGGATCGCCTGGCCGGTGGTGGTGTCCTGCGCTTGGATCATCTGGATGTTCATGTCGAACCAGCGCTCGTTGCTGATGAGCCCGACCATCGAGCTCACCACGTTGGCGTTGCTGGTCTCGACCGAGCCCTGCAGCGCCGTGGTGCGTGTCGCCGCGGCGGGCTGCGCGTTGCCGGTGTCGATGAAGCGCGAGTCGCCCTGCGGGCGCAGCGCGTTCGTGTTCGCGAACTCGACCAGCTGCAGCTGGCCGACGACCTGCGGCGTGTTGTCCTGGCCGGTGCCCTGCTGCGTCACCGTGACGGTGCCGTCGCGCGCGATCCCGACCTTGCCGGTGTCGGGCAGTTGGATCGCCGCCCCGTTGGCGCCCAGCACGCGGTCGCCGTTGCTCGCGACCAGATACCCGTTGGCGTCGCGCTGGAAGCTGCCGTCGCGCGTGTATGCACGCGTCCCGTCCCCGGCCTGCGTGGCGAAGAAGCCCGGACCCGAGAGCGCGACGTCGAGATCGTTGCCGGTCGCGGAGATCGAGCCTTGCTGGAAGTCGGAGGGCGTGTCGTAGATCTCCGAGCCGCTGCCGAGCGTGCCGATGGGCACCATCACCGGCACCCCGTCGAGGCGCGCGCCGGGCGAGCGACCGGGATCGGTCTGGATGCGGTACAGCTCGGTCTGAGGCTGCGCTTGCACTTGCAACAGCTTTTGCTTGAAGCCGGCCGTGTTCGCGTTCGCGAGGTTGTTCGCGATCGTGTCCACCGCCGATTGCGCGACGAGCGCCCCGGACGTCGCCGTGTACATGCCACGGACCAAAGTAAAGAACCCTCCGCACGGGAACCCGTCTCCGGAGTACCGGAGGCGGGGAACTGCAGATCCGTCAGTCGGTCGGGATCTGCTGCGGCCTCGACCGTGCGAGGGTCGTCCGGCCGCTTCCCACGGGTGATCGGCTTCCCGACGCCCCGACTTTAGTGTCCCCGCGGGTTGGGGTCGACGTCTCCGGGCGGCAGGAGCGAGCGATTGGGCATCGGGACGGCCGGCGCGGGCCCCGCGGCGGTGCCCAGCGCGGCGCCCGCGCCGGCCACGACGATGGCCGCGGGCGGCCCGCCGGCCTCGCCGCCGGTGCGCTGGAGCCGCAGCCGGGCCGCGATGTCCCCCAGCTGCTCGGCGACCTCGACGGCGCTCTGCGGACGCGCCTCGGGAGCGCGCGCCAAGAGTACCTGCACCAAGCCGGCCAGCTCGAGGTCGACCTCGGGCGCGCGGACCGGCAGCGCCGGCGGGTCCTCGTCGAAACGCCGCAGGGCCACCGCGAGCGCGCCGCCGCCCTCGAAGGGGGGCGCCCCGGCCAACGCGTGATAGAGCAGGCCGCCGAGCGCGTAGAGATCGACCAGCGGGCTCACCTCGCCCGAGCGCGCCTGCTCGGGCGCGACGTAGGCGGCGCTGCCGATCAGCGCCCCGGGCGCCGTCAGCCGCGCCTCGGCCGCATCGCCCGCCCAGGCCAAGCCGAAGTCCGTCAGGTGCGCCGAGCCCTGCGCGTCGATCAGCACGTTGGCCGGCTTGACGTCGCGGTGGACGATCCCCAGCGCGTGGGCCGCCGCCAGCGCCCGCGCCAGCTGCACGCCGACCAGCGCCGCCTCCTCGGAGGAGAGCACGCGTTCGGCAAGGATCGCCGAGAGCGGCCGTCCCTCGACGTAGTCCATGACGATGTACGGCCGGCCGTCCGCGTGCAGCCCGACGTCGTGGACCGCGACGACGTTGGGGTGGACGACCCGCGCCTCGGTCAGCGCCTCGCGGCGAAACCGCTCGTGGAGCACGCCGCCCTCGTCGCGCCCGCGGTGCAGCAGCTTGATCGCGACGGCGCGCTCGAGGACCGAGTCCCAGGCGACGAATACCGTCGCCATGCCGCCGTGCCCGGCGACATGGTCGAGCCGGTACCGCCCGCCAAGCAACTCCTCCATTGCGCCCGGTGTACCCGTTCCGAGCGCGGGGGGATCAAACTTGCATTTGCGAGATCGTGTTGTAGGCCGTGATCAGCTTCGAGCGGACGGAGAGCAGGTAGTTGGCGGCGAGGTTCGCCTCCTCGACCTTGCTGACGACCCCCTGGAGGTCGTTGGTCTTGCCGGTCGCGAGGTCGCGGGAGGCCGCATCGGACGTGTTGAGCTTGTCGTTGACGTCCGAGATCATCTTGCTCAGCGTGTCCTTGAACGACGCGCCGTCGCTGCTGCCGGTCGCGGCCGGGCCGCCCGGGATCGCGCTGACGTTCGGCGTCTCGTCGACCTTCGACGTCGTGCCCATGTCGGGGGCGAAGGTCCCCGGGATCACCTTGGAGATCGCGCTCGCGTAGTCCATCAGGATTTCAACAGTCCCAGCGTGGCGTTGCCTTGCGTGCGCGCTTCTTGAATCGCGGTGACGTTCGCCTCGTACGCGCGCGAAGCGGCCATCATGTCGACCATCTCCTTGACCACCTCGACGTTCGGGTAGTGCACGTACCCTTGGCCGTCGGCGTCGGGATTGCCGGGATCGTAGACCAGCCGGTCGGGCGACTGGTCCGGAACGATCTGCGTGACCTCGACGCCGGCCTGCGCGCTCGAGGAATCGTCGCTCATCACCGAGTCCGGCGTGCCCATCGCGCCGAAGCTGCTGAAGCCGTCGCTGCTGGTCATCGCGTTGTCGCGCGACGTCGACTCGGGCTTCTGCGCGAACACGACCAGTTGCCGCTTGAACGCGCCGCCCTCGGGCGTGCGGGTCGTGTTGGCGTTCGCGATGTTGTTCGCGATAGTGTCCATCGCGAGCCGCTCGGCGGACAGCGCGCTGGCGCTGACCTCGATCGAGTCGTACATTCCCACGCTAGGCCTGTTCCTCGATGGCTTGACGAACGCGCGTGTACTGCACTTGCAGCAGCTGGCTGATCGTCTGCTGATAGGACGAGTTGAGCGAGAGCTTCGCCATCTCCTGATCGATGTCGACGTTCGAGCCGTCGACCCGCATCTGCGTCGAGTGGTCGACGGTCGTGGTGATCTGGAACGGCTGCGGGTCTTGCGAGGGGCCCGTCGAGATCATCTGCGGGTCGGTCGTGACCAGCTGCAGCTCGTCGGGATCCGCGTCGTCGCCCGGCTCCATCGCCGCCAGCGCCTCTTTGAACGAGACGTCGGAGCGCTGGAAGTTCGGCGTGTTGACGTTCGCGATGTTGTTCGCGATGACGGTATGCGTCTGGCCTGCCCCGCGCACTGCGTCTTTGAGCATGTCGACGGTCGGGCTGAAAGAGATGCTGTCGCCCATCACCTTGACCTTCGGCACACTGTCCCTCCCACCTTAGTGGCTTCTGCCTGCGGGCCGAAGCCGTCGCGGTCCTCGCTGCGCTGCGGTCCGCCCGCGCGGGGTCACAAGCGGGAGAGCGGGCGGATTCTCGGGGCGAGGGCGTAGTTGAGCTGCAGCAAGTAGATGAAGGTGATGCTCCAGGCCGTGCCCGGCACGCACAGGGCGGCGCCGACCGCGTAGAGCGCTTGGGCCAGCACGATCCGCCGACGAACGGCCTGGCGGACGCTCGGCTCGACCTCGTCTTTGACCAAACCGGCATGTTCGGTGTAGGTCCAGGCGGCCAGCAGCACCAGGCCGAGCAGCAAGATGACCAGCCAGTAGGTAATCAAGGCCGTGCGGTAGCCGATGAACGTCCCCAGCAGCGCGGTCGAGAACGGGACCGCGGTCACCGCCAGCAAGAACGCGAGGTGGATCCAGGTCAGGCGCTGGTCGGTCCGCTCGAGCAGGTTGAGCTGCGCTTGCTGGCCGACCCAGAAGATCCCCAAGGTCAAGAAGCTCAGCACCACGGTGACGGCACGCGGACCCAGCGCGGCCAACGCGCCCAACAGGTCGCCCTCGCTGTGGACGTGCTCGACGGGCGGAACGCGCAGGTCGAGCACCAGCAGCGTCATGGCGAAGGCGAACACGCCGTCGCTGAGCGCGGCGAGACGGTCGACGTTCTTGCCGGCGACGCGAAGGTACTCGGCCCCCATCAGCGCCCGAACTGCGCCGCGTGCAGGGTCGCGTAGCGGCCGCCGGCCGCCAGCAGGCTCTCGTGCGTCCCGGTCTCGGAGACGCGCCCGTCTTCGATGTACAGGATCTTGGTCGCGCGCCGGATCGTCGAGAGGCGGTGGGCGATGATCAGCGTCGTGCGGCCCGGCAAGATCCGGTCCAGGGCCTGTTCGATCAGTGCCTCGGAGTGCGAGTCCAGCGCGCTGGTCGCCTCGTCGAGGATCAGGATGCGGGGGTCGCGCAGGATCGCGCGCGCGATCGCGATGCGTTGGCGCTGGCCGCCCGAGAGACGGATGCCCCGCTCGCCGACGACGGTCGCGTAGCCGTCGGAGAGCCGCTGCACGAACTCGTCGGCATTGGCCTCTCGGGCCGCCGCCAGCACTTCGTCGTCGCGCGCGTCGAGCCGTCCGTAGCGGATGTTGTCGGCGATCGTCCCGTTGAAGAGCTGCGTCTCCTGCGGCACGATCGCGATCGCGCCGCGCAGGTCGGCCAGCCGCAGCCGCGCCGTGTCGATCCCGTCGAGCGTGATCCGGCCGCGCTGCGGTTCGTAGAAGCGCGGCACGAGGTTGACGATCGTGCTCTTGCCGGCGCCCGACGGGCCGACCAGCGCGACCACTTCGCCGCGCAGCATCTCGGCCGAGAAGTCGTGCAGCACCCAGCGATCCTCGTCGTACGCGAAACCCACTCGCTCGAAGCGCACGTCGCCGCGCACGGCGGGCAGCGCGATCGCGTCGGGCGGATCGGCGTGTTCGGTCGGCATGTCGAGGATCTCGAACACGCGCCCCGCACCGACGAACGCGCGCGCGAAGTCGGCGAAGAAGATCGAGAAGCGGTTCATCGGGTTGATGAGCAAGCTCATCGCCGTCCAGAACTCGAACGCTTGTGAGGGAGTGAGCCGGCCGATCGTCACCTCGCGCGCGGTCAACGCGATGATGGCGCACAGGGCCAGCATGATGATCAGCGCCAGCACCGGGGCCTGCGTCTGGTTGAACTGCGTGACCTTCATGTAGGCGCCGAAGTAGCGCTCGTTGGCGTCGCTGAAGCGCTTGCGCTCGAAGTCCTCGCGGCCGAACGCCTTGACGACGCGCTCGTTGGCCAGCACCTCGATCAGGGTGCTGGAGAGGTCGGCTACCCGTTCTTGCGAGCGCCGCGTCCCAGCCACGATCAGCGCGTTGAAGCGGCCGACGACCCACGCGATGATCGGCGCGATGATGAACAGCAGCACCGAGAGGAACCAGTCGAGGTCGATCATGTAGATCAACGAGGCGACGAAGGTCACCGCCGTGGTGATGAACTGCGGCAGCGAGATCGAGATCGCGTCGATCAGCAACGTCAGATCGGACGCCAACCGCGCCTGCAGCTCGCCCGGGCGCCAGCGGTCGAAGTCGCGCAGCGGCATGCGGGTGATGCGCTCGAACATCCGGGCCCGGAAGTTCGCGACCATCCGCTGACCGCTGTAAGCCGTCAGGTACGCCTGCCCGTACGAGGCGGCGTTCCCGATGACTTGCGAGACCACGATCAGCGCGATGACCCACCCGACCACGTTCCAGTGCGGGGTCGGGATCAGGATGTCGCTGCGCAGATAGCCGGCGACCTTGGCGAGCGTGAGCGGCGCGACGCCGGCGACGATCCCCAGGAACGTGCCGACGGCCAGCCGCCCATAAAACGGCCGCGCCTCGCGGAGCAAGCGCCGAAGGGTCGGGTTCACCGCGAAACCTTCGCCGCCGACCGCCGGTACCTTCGACGCGAGTTCACCGCCAACGAGGTGGCCATCTCAACCGTGGATTGTTTCTTCCATCACGCCGTCCCGTCGGTCGCCCAATGCACGGGCTGCCGCAAACCCATCTGCGCGACTTGCCGCGATGCGCAAGGTCAATGCCCCAGCTGCGTGCTGGCGGCCAAGATCGACGCGGCCCGCCGGCCGACCATGATCAACGGCGGGGTCGGGCCGTCGCAGGGTGCCTGGCAAGCGGGCCAGGACCAGCCGGGCTGGGGCGCTCCGCCGCCGCAGCCGCCCCCGCCGCGCGTCTCGCCGGCGACCGCCGTCGCGACGGTCCGCCCGGAGACGCGCGCCTTCGTCGCGCTCAGCTACCCGTTCTGGCCGCTGGCGCTCCTGGCGCTGCTCGACGCCCGCGGCTCGCGCTTCGTGCGCCGTCAGGCCTGGCAAGCGCTGGGGTTCAACTTCGGGGGCTACGGCCTGGCCGCGTTCCTGACCGCGGTCTCGTCGCTGCCGATCATCGGCTGGAGCGCGTGGCCGCTGCTGCCGTTCATCGTCCCGGTGATGGTCGTGGCCAGCGTCGTCTACGCCTTCCGGGTCTGGCAAGGCGACGACGTCAGCGTCCCGATCGTCAGCGAGTGGGTCGACTCCCGCCTCCCGGCCTAGTCACGCGCGCACGCCGCGCGCCGTCGCGATCCAGGCTTCGACCTCGTCGACGGTGCGCGGAATCGCCGCCGAGAGCACCTCGTAGCCGGTCTCGGTGACGACGACGTCGTCCTCGATGCGCACGCCGATCCCGCGGTAGCGTGCCGGCACCGTCAGATCGTCGAGCTGGAAGTACAAACCCGGCTCGACGGTCAGCACCATTCCGGGCTCGAGCTTGCCGAACCGATACGTCTCGGCGCGCGCCTGCGCGCAGTCGTGGACGTCGAGCCCGAGCATGTGGCTCACGCCGTGCAGCGTGTAGCGCTTGTAGAACTGGTTCTCGTCGCGCAACGCTTCTTCCGCCGAGGCCAGGATGCCCAGCCGTTCGAGCCCGTGCGCCAGCACCTGCATCGCCGCGCGATTGGGCTCGAGGAAGTCGTTGCCGGGGACGCAGGCCGCGAAGCCCGCGTTCTGCGCTTCGAGCACCAGCTCGTAGATCGTCCGCTGCTCGGGCGAGAAGCGCCCGTCGATCGGCACGGTGCGGGTGATGTCGGCGGTGTAGAGCGTGTCGGCTTCGACGCCGGCGTCGAGCAGCAGCAGCTCACCGCTGCCGATGGTGCGGTCGTTGCGCGTCCAGTGCAGCGTGCAGGCGTTGGGGCCGCTGGCCGCGATCGTGCCGTAGCCGACGTCGTTGCCGTCGACCCGCGCGCGCAGGCCGAACACGCCTTCGACGACCCGTTCGGTGGTGGCCGTCGGCAGCGCGCGCACGACGTCGTCGAAGCCGCGCTGCGTCGCGGCGATCGCGCGCCGCAGCTGCTCGAGCTCGAAGGCGTCCTTGCGCAGCCGCATCTCCGAGAGGTGCGTCGCCAACTGCGCGTCGCGTTCGTCCTGCGCGGGGATCTGCGCGTCGAGCGCGGGATCGACGCCGCGCAGCACCCGGTGCGCGCCGGCGCGCGCCTGCGCGAGCGCGGCCTCCAGCTCGGCCAGCGGCTTGGTGGCGATGCCGAAGCGCTGCGCGGTCTGTACGAGCCCCAACCGCGGCCCGACCCACAGCTCGCCCTTGAAGCGGTCGGTGAAGAACGTCGCGTCGGTCTTGCCCGGATTCGGCTCGCAGTACAGCGTGGCCGCACCGTCGGGCCCGATCACCAGCACGTTGTCGGGCTCGACGTTGCCGCTGAGATAGTAGAACTCGGTGCCCGGCCGGAAGCGGTAGTGGGTGTCGTTGGCGCGGACTTTTTCGTGGCCGGTCGGCACGATCAGCGTCTCGTTCGCGAACGCGGCCGCCAGCGCGGCACGCCGTGCCGCGAACCGTTCCTGGCCGTCGACCGGCGAGGCGGGCGTCGCGGGCGGCGTCGCCCAGCCGGTGGTCATGAAGCTGACCAGGTTCTCCGGGGTGGTGGTGTCGTGGCTGGCACGCGCGGCGGGCTGATCGCTCATCGTATGTCACCTTCGGCGGCTCCCGGACGCGTCCCGGTCGCGCCGCCGCTTGACACGATAGACGAAGGAAGCAATCATTGGAGCAGATCGCAGCGCGACGAAAGGGTGGTGTCGGATGCCGCCGGTCTGCATCGTGCAAAAACGCTGGCTGTTGCCGGACACGTGCGTTCCGGTCGGACCCGGGTGTCCGAAGGGGAGCGTCTGCACCCCGACCGCTTGGCGGCCGTACATGATCTTCTGGAAGCAGGCGGCCGCCTGTGCTTGCATCGTGCCGGCGCCGCCCGCGCCGCCGCGGGGCGACGACATCGCTCCGGTGACGCCCGAGTCGCGCACCGACCACTGAGCGTTAGGCCGGCGTGCGGACCTCGCGCGCGTAGCGGGCCAAGAACGCGCGCGCCGCTTCTTCATGGTCCAGGACGGGCGCGGGATAACCGCGCTCGCCGAACAGCGGCAACGTCAGCTGCCGCTCGTAACCGGCCAGCAGCGGGTCGAGGATGACCACGTCGGGCGCGCCGGCGAGCTCGGGGATCCAGCGTCGCACGTAGGCCCCGGTCGGGTCGAACCGGCGCTGCTGCTTGAGCGGGTTGTAGATGCGCGGGTAGGCCGCCAGGTCCGCCCCGACCGCCGCCACCCACTGCCAATTGCCGGTCGCCAGCGCCGGGTCGTCCTCGATCAGGTAGTGGTCCCACTCGTCGCGGCCGACGCGCCAGTCGACTCCCAAGTCGAAGCACAGGAACGAAGCCGCGATCGCTCGCAGCCGCGGATGCATCCAGCCCGTCGCGCGCAGCTCGCGCACGCCCGCGTCGATCAGCGGAAAGCCGGTCCGCCCGCTGCGCCAGGCGTCCAGGTGCGCGTGCGAGCGCGCGAACGCGAAGGCGCGCATCTTCGGCTGCAACGGCTCTTCGGCCAACGACTCGTGGTACCACGCCAGTTGCAGAAAGAAGTCGCGTTGCGCCAGCGCGCGCAGGAAGAGCTTGAGCGAAGCGCGCTCCTCGGCCAACAGGAACGGATCGGCGGCGCGCTCGCAGGTGGCGCGCACCACCGTCCGCCCGGCGATCGTCCCGAAGCTCAGCTCGGCCGCCAGATGCGAGGTCTCGCCGGCCGCGGGCACGTTCCGCGCCACCCCGTAGTGCAGCACCGGCCCGGCCAGGAAGGCGGTGAGCTTCCCCAGCGCCGCCGCCTCGCCGACCGGCTCGGAGAGCCGGGCGCCGGCACCGAACTCCTCGGGGACCGGGAGCGGCTCGCTGGCGATCTCGGTGGCCGCGAAGGTCGCGCTGCCGGCGTCGGGCGGCGGGAGCAGCGTCCGCCAGCGCGCGTGATAGGGGACGAAGGCGCGATAGCCCTCACCGCGCTGCGTGCTGAGCAGCTCGTCTTCGGGCGGGATCGCCGGTGCGTCGTGCACGGGGACGGTGCGCAGCCCGGCCTCCTCGAGCACCGACTGGATGTCGCGGTCCAGCCGGACGGTCTTGGGGTCGTAGCCGCAGCTCCAGCCGACCGCGCCCGCCCCGACCGCGCGCGCCAGCGCGCGCAGCGCCGGTCCGGGCGCCCCGCGCCGCACGATCAGCCGGCTGCCGCGCTCGCGCAGACCGCGGTCGAGCGCCGCGACGGCGGCGCAGTAGTACGCCGCCCGGCGCGGGGAGCGACGCAGCCGCGCGGCGGCGACCGGATCGATCACGTGCACCGGCACGACCTCGCCGTGGCGCGCGACGGCGGCCAAGCCGGCGTGATCGCCGAGCCGGAGGTCCCGTGTGAATGCGAACACCGCCCGGGCCACGTCCCCCGCGCGGTTCACGACGCTCGTCCGGTGTCCCTCGCAACCGACCCGGCTCGGTCCGGCGGCGCGGGCGTCACGTTACAGGCTCTGGACGTAGGCGGCGACGTCGGCGACGTCTTTGTCGTTCAGCGGCGACGGCCACAACTTGGGCATCGGCGGTTGCGGGTTGTGAATCCAGGCGACGGTCTGATCGAAATCTTTCCGGCTCTTCTCGTTGGTCAGCGACGGGCCGATGCCGCCCTCACGCCCGGTTGCGCCGTGGCAGGACGCGCAGTTCGCGCTGAAGATCGTCTTGCCGCGCGAGACGTCGCCGAGCGGCGCGGCGCTGGCGGCGACGCTCGTCGCGACCACGAGCGGCGAGCCGGTGGCGGCCGCCTGCGAGGACTGAGCGCCGTTCTTGGAGCAACCCGCGGCGAGCACGATGACGACGGCTCCTCCCGCCAGGAGCGCGAAAGGTTTGAAGGGCATGTGGCTCTTTTCCCGGGCTGTGGTCTCATCCCCACTCGCGCGCGGGCCGATACCAAACGACGGGAGATCGAGCCTGATGCTACGTAATCGGGGCCTGTGAGTCGGGTCTTCATCCGCTACGCTTTGGCACGCGACGCCGAACGGCTGGTCAGCGACGGCGTCGTGGGCGGGAACACGACGTCGGGCGAACCGTGGGTCGCGCGCATCCAGAAGTGGCTCGGCGAACAACAAGCCGGACGCCGCCTGATTCTCGTTGCGGAAGACGCGTCGGGTCTGCTCGGCACCGTGCAGTTGGTCTTCAGCTTCCCGAAAGGCTACGCCGATCCCGAAGCGGCCAACGGCAACGACGTCGCGATGGTCGAGGCGCTGCGCACGCGCTCCGACGCTCCGCACGGCGTCGCGACGCAGCTGATCACCGACGTCCAGAGCATCGCTCGCAAGCGAAACGTCCGGACGCTGACGTTTCTCATCCAGCTCGGCGACAACCGCGGTATCGCGCAGGCGAAATCCTGGGGCTTCGAAGAGTTCCGCATCATGCCCGAGCAGGGCCGCATGCTCGCATTTTTTCGCAAGTCTATCGAATAGCTGGTTTAACGGCGCTCCGCTTTAACGGCGCTCCGCCCCGGGCTGCGCGCCCCCCACCGCGTTGCGGCGGGCCCCCCGGACGCGACCTCGCAACGACCCGACGGACCGGGCGCGATCGTCCTGCGCTCGGTCTGCCAACGTGCCGCTGCTCCCCTGCTAGCCGCCTATTTCGCTGAAGGCTCGCATTTGCGAGGCGATTTCGCCGAGGGCGAGGTGATGGCGTTCGGGTTTGACGTGCATCGAGGCGCGCAAGAGACGCTCGATCTCGGCTTGACCGCCACCGGCGCGCAGCGGGGTGCGCAAGTCGATGAGGTGATCGCCGAACAGGCACAGCTTGAGCTTGCCGTCGGCCGACAAGCGCACGCGGTTGCAGGTCTCGCAGTAGTCGTGCGCGAGCGGTGAGATGACCCCGACCGTTCCGGGTGCGCCGTCGTACGCGAACGTGCGCGCTGGACCGTTGCCGTGCGGGTTGGGCACCGGTCGAATCTCGCCCAGCGCGCGCAGGCGCGTGAGCACCTCGTCCGACGACACCCACGCGTCGCGCTGTAGTCCGACGTTCTCGGCGACCGGCATCACCTCGATGAAGCGCACGTGCACCGCGCGCTCGCGCGTCAGCGCGGCGAACGCCTCCAGCTCGTCGTCGTTCTGCCCGCGCATGACCACGCAGTTCAGCTTTACCGGGCCCAGGCCGTGCGCCAGCGCGGCGTCGATGCCGGCCAGCACGCGCTCGAGGCCGAGTCGGCGCGCGATCGCGAAGAAGCGGTCCTCGCGCAACGTGTCGAGCGAGACGTTGACGCGCCGCAGACCGGCCGCGCGCAGCGCGGGTGCCTGGTCCGCCAGCAGCAAACCGTTGGTCGAGAGCGCGATGTCGTCGATCCCCGGGATGGCGGCGATGCGCGCGACGAGCTTGTGCAGCTCGCGGCGGATCAGCGGCTCGCCGCCGGTCAGGCGGATGCTGCGCACGCCGACGTGCGCGGCCGCCCGTACGATCTCCTCGATCTCCTCGTAGGAGAGCACGTCCGGTTTGGCGATCCACGGCAGCCCCGCCTCGGGCATGCAATAGACGCAGCGCAGATTGCACCGATCCGTCACCGACACGCGCAAATACGTGATCGGCCGCCGAAAGGCGTCGACCAAAGGCTCGGCGATGGTCTCGATGAGGTCAACTAGTTGCACGGCGCTCCGCCCCAGGCTCCGCGCCCCCCAGGCTGCGCCTGGGGCCCCCGGTCCGAGCTCGCAACAAACATGTCACTAGCGCCACCATACCACGGCGCTCGCTCCATCACCCTTAACTTCAGTCCTTAAATACGGCGTCGGGGACGTCGACGTTGACCTTGTAGTTGGTGAACCTCGAGGTGACGTCGGCGTTGTAGTGCGGGATGTCGACCTTGCCGGTCTGCTGCGCGATGACGTAGTTGCCGTCGATGTCGTCGTAGGACTGGCGGAAGGCGATCGTCCCGCCGTCGTCCTTGTAGTAGTAGGTCATCGCCGAGACGGTGGCGGTCTTGTCGTCGACCTGGACGTCGACGTGGTCGATGCGGCCGTTCTTCTTGCGCACCAGGCGGAAGCTCGCGGTCGCGCCGTCGTCGCCGGTCGGCGTGACGACGTAGAGACTGGGCCACTCGTCGGGCGGCTCGATCTGGCCCACGACCTTCTTCAGCTGCCCGGCGAGTGCCGGTACGGACTGGAAGTCGACCGCCGTCTTGTCGGGCCGCTTGTAGTACGCGGTGCCGGCCAGCGTCGGACTGATGAACGGGAAACTGTGCAGCTGAATCGCGACCGTGACGTCCGCCCGGTACGAGCGAAGGCCGGCGTTGACTTGCTGCATGCGCGCGTAGAGATCGTCGGACGCGGCGGACGCGCGTTGGCCGCTGCCGACCGGAAGACCGATCAGCAGGGCGAGGGTGAGGACGGCGAGCGAACGGCGGTTGCGCATGGTGTCTCGGTCTGGAACGCCCGCAGCGACGCGGACGGTTCCAGGGCCGCGATCACTTCCTCGCGCACGCCCGGATCGGCCTCCGCCGCCAGGGCCGCGCGCAAGGTGGCGCGCGCTCGCGGCGAGCCGATCCGCCCCAGCGCCCAGGCGGCATGCCCGCGCACCAGTGGGCTGGGATCCGCGTCCAGCGCCTCGGCCAGCGCCGGCACGTCGGCCCGGTCGAGCTCGTTCCCGAGCGCGACCGCCGCGTTGCGCCGCAGCACGACCGGCCCCCGCCAGCCCATCCCGCTGCGCCGGACCTGACGGGCGGCGCCGCCTTTGAGCCGCAGCAACGCCTGCAAGCCCGGCGCCGCCAGCTCCGCGCTGCGCGGCCGGAAGCGCGCGTCGCCGCCGGGGCCCGCCAGGCGCGTCGGCGGGCAGGCGTCGTTGCACAGATCGCAGCCCCACACCCAGTTGCCCAGCAGCGGCCGCAGCGCGCGTGGGATCGGGTCGCGCCGCTGGGTGAGATCGCTGATGCAGCGCGTCGCGTCGATCGTGTGGTCGCCGCGCAGCGCGCGGGTCGGACAGACCTCCAGGCAGATCGCGCAGCTGCCGCACGACGTGCGCAGCGGCGCGTCGGGGCGCAGCGGAAGCGTGGTCACGATCTCGCCCAAGAACACCGTCGAACCGAGTCCTTTGACGATCAGCGAGGTGTGCTTGCCGATCCACCCCAGCCCCGCCCGTTCGGCGAATGCGCGCTCCGCCAGCGGCGCGGTGTCGCACGCGACTTTGGTGACGCGCGCGCCGGCCAACGCGTCGATGCGCGCCGCGATCGCATCGAGCGTCGCGCGCATCGTCTTGTGGTAGTCGTTCGACCACGCGTACGCCGAAACGCGGCCGTGTCCGCGGCGCGGCGGCGGTGCCGGCGTCGCGTAGGGCACCGCGACGCAGACGATCGCGCGCGCGCCCGGCAACACCGTCGCCGGGTCGCTGGCCGCGGCCGCGTAGCCGGCGTCGTACGACCACGTCGCGTGATCGCCGCGCCCGAAGGCCACCCGCATCCGCGCGGCGGTCGCCGCGTCGGGCTCGGCCGAGGCGATCCGCACCGCCGCGGCGCCGCACTCGCGCGCCGCGGCTTTCACCGCGGCGGCGAGGTCAGAGGGTGGGGATGCCTCCACGCCGCGCACGCACGGGGAAGGCGCGTTCGATCGCGATGATGTCGTCGCCGTCGAGCTCGAGCTCGCCGGCCGCCGCGTTCTCCTCGACGTGCGGGATCGTCGACGCCTTGGGGACGGCGAACACGATCGGGTCGCGGGTCAGGAACGCCAAGATCACCGCCCGCGGCGAGGTGTGGTGCTTGCGCGCGATCGTGTCGAGCGTGTGCACGCCCGGCGCGTCGGTCCAATCGCCTCGGCCGAAGGGCGTGTAGGCAACGATCGCGACGTTGTGCGCGCGGCACCACGGCAACTCGTGCGCTTCGATCGTGCGCTCGCCCAAGTGGTAGAGCACCTGGTTGCAGGCGATCCGCTCGCGCGTGAGCGCGGCCTGCGCCTCCTCGAGGTCGTCGACGTCGAAGTTGCTCACCCCCAGCGAGAGGATCTTGCCGTCGGCGACGAGCTGCTCGAACGCACCCAAGGTCTCGGCCAGCGGGACCGAGCCGCGCCAGTGCAAGAGGTAGCAGTCCAGGTAGTCGGTGCCCAGCCGTTGCAGCGACTGCTCGCAATGCTGAATGGCCGTGCTGAAGCGCGCGTGCGTCGGCAGCAGCTTGGAGACCAGGAACAGCTGGTCGCGCGGGACGCCGCGGATCGCCTCGCCGATCAGCCGCTCGGACGCCCCGTCGCCGTACATCTCGGCGGTGTCGATGTGGACCATCCCCAGCTCGATGCCGCGCCGGAGCGCGCGCTTCGCTTCCTCGGCGCCGGCGCCGCGGGTGGGCACGTTCCACGTCCCTTGGCCGATGACGGGGACCTCGCGTTCGAGAAAGCCGAAGCGGCGCTCGATCATGGTAGTGCGTCCTCGGGAACGGCGGCGTCTTTGAGCGACAGGCGCGGTTCGCCGGTCAATGGCCAGCGTACCCCGATGCGCGGGTTGCGCCACGACACGGCGCCCTCGCGGGCCGGGTCGTAGGCCACGCTGTTCTTGTAGTAGACGACGACTTCGTCGTCCAGCGCGAGAAAGCCGTGCCCGAAGCCGGCCGGCACGTAGAGCTGGCGATGGTTGGCGGCGGTGAGGACGAAGCCTTCCCACTGCAAGTACGTCGGCGAGTCGCGGCGCAGGTCGACGATCACGTCCCAGATTCGCCCGGCCAGGCACTGCACGAACTTGGCCATCGCGAAGTCGTAGTGCAAGCCGCGAATGACGTTGCGGGTCGACCAGGAGCACGAGTCCTGCTCCCAGCGCAGGTCGAGGCCGAGCGCGGCGTACTTCGGGTCGGACCACGTCTCTTTGAAGAAGCCGCGGTCGTCCTCGAAGACGTCGGGGACGAACACCTTCGCCTCGGCGAAGCGGGTCGGCAGGACCTGGAGCACTCAGAATACCTCGAACGATGCGTCGCGAGCAGCCAGGGCCAACAGGCCCTCGCGCAGATGATAGACGCGACCGAACCCGGCTTCCTTGAGGCGGGCGGCGGCCCAGCGCGATTTCGAGCCGACGCGGCACGCCACCACGTAGGTGCGCGCCGTGTCGAGCTCGTGCAGCCGCGCCTCGAGCTGGCTGGCCGGGATGGCGAGCGCGCCGGGGATCTCGCCCAGCGCGCGCTCGTGGGGCTCGCGCACGTCGAGCAAGATCGTGCCGCCGTCGCGCGCGTCGGCGAGCGCGTCGAGCTCGAGCTCGGGGACCCCGGCGGGCAGCGCGGTGGACGCGAACGACGCGCCGACCTCGCGGATCGTCGGCCGCTCGCCGCACAGCGGACACGCCGGGTCGCGCCCGACGCGGATCTCGCGCACCCGCGCGTCGAGCGCGTCGATCAACAACAGCCGGCCGATCAGCGGGGTGCCGATCCCGAGCAGCAGCTTGAGGGCCTCGGTGGCCTGGAACGAGCCGACGATGCCGGCCAACACGCCGAGCACGCCGCCCTCCGCGCACGTCGGTACCAGGTGCTCCGGCGGCGGCTCGGGATACAGGCAGCGATAGCACGGGCCGCCCGCCGCGCCGAACACCGAGACCTGTCCGTCGAATCGGAAGATCGCGCCGTGCACGTCGGGCTTGCCCTCGAGCACGCACGCGTCGTTGACCAGATAGCGCGTGCCGAACGTATCGCTGCCGTCGACGACGACGTCGACCAGCCGCACCAGCTCGCGCGCGTTGCCGGCGTCGAAGCGCGCTTCGAGCGGATCGATCGCGATCTGCGGGTTGAGCGCGCGCAGCCGCTCGGCCGCGCGCCGCGCCTTCGACGCGCCGACGTCGGCGGTGTCGTAGAGGATCTGCCGCTGCAGGTTGGTCACGTCGACCGCGTCGTCGTCGATGACCAGGATGCGACCGACTCCGGCCGCCGCCAAGTACGCCAGCACCGGCGAGCCCAGACCGCCCGCGCCGATCACCAGCACGCGCGAGGCCGCCAGCTTCTCCTGGCCCGCCAAGCCGACTTCGGGGATCAGCAGGTGGCGGCTGTAACGGCGCAGCTCGCCGCGCCCGGCCATCGTGCTCATGCCGCCGTTAGAGCGGGGCGTCGACGAGCGGGGTTTCGCCGCCGGCGGCGCGCGCTCGCGGATGGAGGACGTTCAGCCACTGCAGGACGGCCGTGCGGCTGTTGTCGCCGGCGAAGGTGTGATCGCTGGCGATCTCGACCAGCGTCTTGGGCTCGTAGGCGTGCTTGGCCAGCTCGGCGACCGAGGCCCGCGAGACCATCGCGTCGCGGTCGGCGGCCACGAACAGCACCGGCCGCCCGGCCAGTTGCAGCAAGGCGTCTCCGAGGTATGGCTGCCACTGCTGCGCGATCTCGGGCAGCGCGAGCCCGTCGACGTACGAGGAGCGCAAGTCGACCACGCCGCGCGCCGCCAACGCGTCGAGCGCCGTCGGCCGGCCGTAGCCGGTCGCGATCGAGATCGCGCCGCTGACCGTCGGCTCGCGCCCGGCGACGCACAGCGCCGCCGCGGCGCCCATGCTGTGGCCCAGCGTGTAGACCGTGTGGTGACCGTGCGCGTGCGCGAAGCGGACGACGCTCTCCATCGCATCGAACAGATCGTCGGCCGAGCGCAACGTTCCCCCGCTCGCGCCCAGCTTGTGCCCGGGAAAATCGAGCGAGTACACCGCGAAGCCGTGACTGGCCAGGAACGCGCACAAACCGTCGAGGTTCTGCTTCGAGCTCGAGTACCCGTGGCCGGCGACGATCGCGACCTCGCGCGCCCGCCGCGCCTCGTACTCGAGCACCGCAACGGAGTTGAACCCCGCATCCACACGATGCAGAAAGACGTTCACGAGCCGGTGTTCGGCACCCAGGCGCCGCCGCCGTCGGCGTAGAGCTCTTTTTTCCAGATGGCGGCGCGTGCTTTGAGCGCGTCGATCGCGAAACGGCAGGCGTCGAAGGCATGGGCGCGGTGCGGCGAGGCGACCACGACCACCACCGAGGGTTCACCGAGCGCGACGACGCCGGTACGGTGCACCATCGCGATCCCGAGCGGACCGTACGTCGCTTCCGCTTCGCGTGCGATCGCCTCCATCTCCGCGATCGCGGCCAACGGGTAGGCTTCGTACTCGAGCGCGGCGACTGGCCGCGGATCGTCGGGCGACGTCTCGCGGGTGACCCCGAGAAAGGTGACGACGGCGCCGTGCGCGTCGGTGCGCACCGCCTGCACCAGCGCGTCGACGTCGAGCGGCTCGGCGCTCAGGCCGATCTGCCGTTCGCCTTCGGCTCGGGTCGCCATCAGCCGCCACCGACCGGCGGCATCAGTGCGACCTCGTCACCGTCGTGCAAGCGCGCCGCGCCGTCGACCAGCGCACCGTTGCGCGCGAAGCGCGTCGACGCGCGGTGCGCGCGCAGCTCGGGTGCCTGGCCGGCCAGGTGCGCCCACAGCGTCTCGAGCGTCGCGCCGTCGGTCAGCTCCAGCTCGCGCGAGCCGCCGCCGAGCAGCTCGCGCAGGCGCGCGAACGCCAGCACGCGCACGCGCACGGTCAGAACCCGCCCAGGCCGGTCGAGTAGTCGCGCTCGCGCAGCCACGCGCGCGACTCGTCGTGCAGGCCGAGCAGGTCGAGGCGATTGCAGGTCAGCTTGTGCAGCAGCACTTCCCAGAAGTGCTGCCCCTGCGCGTAGACGTCGTCGGGGATCTCGTTCTGCTCGCGGGTGAAGTCGCGCAGCGCTTCCCAATCGCGCTGCGCGAGGATCGTCCGGAGCCGAGCTTCGTACTCCGGACTCGGGGCGGCCGGTTGCATCAGGCCGATTTCTTCTTCGCGGGCAGGCAAAAACGCTCGATCGCCAAGGCGACGCCGTCCTCGGCGTTGCTGGTCGTCACGTAGCGGACCGACTGGCGCACCTCGGGCAGGGCGTTCGCCATGGCCACGCCGATCTTCGCCCAGCGCAGCATCGGCACGTCGTTGCGCGAGTCGCCGACGGCCATGACGCGGTCGGGCGAGACCTGGAAGTCGGCGCACAGCTTGGCCAGCGCATTGCGCTTGCTGGCTTCGCGGCTGAGCACCGCGCACTCGACCAGCTCGCCCCAGGTCTCGTAGCGGAAGCTCAGCGGCAGATCCCCGAAGCTCGCTTCCATCCGCCGGACCGACTCGGTGCCCAGGAAACGGATGAAGGTCGGCGCTTCGGTCATCACCGCGACCAGCGAGGGGACCTCGTGCCAGCCGGCGCCGCGCATGTCGTCCATGACGATCGGCGTCCCGGCGAGCCGGTAGAACGCCTCGTCGATGTAGGCGGCGACGGCCAGCCCTTCGCGGTCGGCCAGCTCGAGCATCGGCTTCGCGTGCACCAGCGGCACCGGGATGTGCACCAGTGTCCGGTTGGCGCCGAAGTCTTTGGTCAGCGCCCCGTGGCAGCAGATGACCGGCAGGTTCAGGCCGAGCTCGCGGGAGACGCGGATCGGCGTGTCGACGCCGCGTCCGGTCACCAGGACCACGCGAATGCCGGCGGCCAGCGCCTCGCCGATGGCGGCGCGGTTCCGCGGGCTGATGGTCTCGTCGGGCGCCAGCAGCGTCCCGTCCAGATCGAGGGCGATGAGATCGATAGCGGTGGGCATGTTTATGGGCTGTCTTCGGAACGGGACGGAACGGTGGTCGTCTCGGCGACGAGGGGGCTCCTCGCCCGCTTCCTGCAACGGCGGTCTCCTTCGATACGTTTCGCGAGCATGCGGACCTTCGTCCTCACCCTCGGCGTGCTGGCCGCGGGCACGGCGCCGGCCGGCGCACAGCCGAGCCAGGGTTGTTCCCACGACACCTTCACCATCGGCGGGCAGCGGGTCGGCGTGAGCGTCTGCGCCCCGACGGCACCCGACGACGGGACGGTTCCGGTTGCCGAGACGGTCAGCGGGGCGACCTCGATCGCCCGGACGACGACGATCCAGGTCCTGGCCGGCGCGAAGGTCTCGCGCACCGTCGACGACGTCGCCCTCGGTCCGCTCGGACTCTCCTCAACCCTCCATCTCACGCTGGCGTATGCGGACGGCAAGGTGTGGGTCGAGCACGCGCTGCTGTTGCCCGGTGCGGTTCCGCTCAAGTAGCTGAAACCAAGCGGCCGGGCTGCGGTTCTTGGGCACAGACATGCGGTGTCGAGCGATCTGATGTCCTGTACCAGCGTGGCGCCGGAGCTCGATGCGGCCGGACGCGCGCACTACGTCTCCGAGCACCTTCCCCGCGGGCTCTTCCGCCTGCCGGATGACGTCACCGACGGCGTTGCGTGGCGGGTCAGTCCCGATCCCTTCCCGCTCGCACCGCACACGCTCAACGCGATCGAAACGCTCGGCAACGATCTGCTGGCGTTCTACAAGGCGCTCAACGCGCTCTACCTGCGCAGCGCGCGCGGGACCGCACCGGCCTTCATCGCCGAGGAGCTCGACCGCGGCAAGTCCGAGCAGATCGTCAAGCTCGCGCGGCAGAACCGCTTCAAGCAAGACGTTCCGCGCGTCATCCGGCCCGATCTGATCCTCACCGACGACGGCTACATCGCCAGCGAGCTCGACAGCGTGCCGGGCGGGATGGGCTTCGTCGGCGCGATGGCGCGCACGTACTGCGAGCTGGGCGTCGAGAGCGTCGGCGGCGCCGACGGGATGCCGCAACGCTTCGCGGCGATGGCCGCGGCGACGGCGGGCACCGCGCACCCGCGCATCGCGATCGTCGTCAGCGAAGAGTCCGGCGACTATCGCGGCGAGCTCGCCTGGCTGGCGGCGCGCGTCAACGCGCTCGACCTGGCCGACGTGGTCGTGTGCGCCCCGCAAGACATCGTCTTCACCGAAGAGGCGCTGTTCGTGCGCCGCGACGACGGCCGCGAAGAGACGATCGACGTCCTCTACCGCAACTTCGAGCTGTTCGATCTGCTCAACGTTCCCAAGCAAGAGCTGATCCTGTACGCAGCCCGGCACAATCGCGTCAAGCTCACGCCGCCTCCCAAGGCCCCGCTCGAAGAGAAGGCCTCGTTCGCGCTCTTCCACCATCCGGCGCTGCGCGCGCTGTGGCGCGCCGAGCTCGGTGCCGCCATCGACGAACGGCTGCTGGGGATCTTCCCGCGTACCTGGATCGTCGATCCGCGCCCGCTGCCGCCGCAAGCGGCGATCGTCGACCTGACCGCCGCCGGCGTGCCGGTCCGCGAATGGTCGCAGCTCGACGAGCTCGGCAAGAGCGAGCGCGACTACGTCCTCAAGCCGTCCGGCTTCAGCGAGCTGGCGTGGGGCTCGCGCGGCGTCAAGGTCGCCAACGATCTTACCAAAGAAGGCTGGCACGACGCGCTGCGCGAGGCGCTCGACTCGTTCGAGCACACGCCCTACGTGCTGCAGCGCTTCCACAAAGGCCGGCGCGTGCGCGTGCCGTACGTCGATCCCGCCACCGGCGCCGTGCGCGAGATGGACGGTCGCGTCCGGCTGTGCCCGTACTACTTCGTCGTCGGCGAAGGCACCGAGCTGGGCGGCATCCTCGCGACGGTCGCGCCCGCCGACAAGCGCGTCATCCACGGCATGAGCGATGCCATCATGGCGCCGTGCCGGCTGGCCGAGGACGGGTTCTGAGCACAGCTGCCGAGCAACGCGCGAAGACGTGGATCCTCGCGCGCCATCGGTTGTTCTCGATCGGAACGGGGGCGCTGGTCGCGCTGCTCGTCTACCTCGTCGGCGCGCACTGGCTGCACCACGCGACTCGCTTCGCGGCGGCCTACGACGCCGGCGTGGCGACGATCTTGTTCTTCCTCAAGCATAGCGGTCTGCACGCCGATCCACGCTTGACGCGCGCCCGCGCCGCGCTCGACGATCCCGGTCGCAACGGCGTGCTCACGCTGGTACTGATTGCCGTCATCGCCGGGCTGGTCGCGGCCGTGCTCGAGATCGGCCGCGGACCGCAGATCAAGGACGTCGTCGAGCGCTGGGAGGCGTACGCGTTCGGCGTCGGTGCGGTCGTGCTCGGCTGGCTGTGGGTGCACTTGGTGTACACCTTCCGGTACGCGCATCTGTACTATTACGACGACGACGGCGACGGCACGGCGTGCGGCGGGATCAAGTTCCCCGGCACCGACGAACCGTCGGACTGGGACTTCGCCTACTTCGCGTTCTGCATCGGCGCGTCGTTCGCCGTCTCCGACCCGCAGGTGACGGAGACGCGCGTGCGGCGCGAGATCCTGGCCCACTCGATCATCTCGTTCGCGTACAACTCGGTCATCATCGGGATGGTGATCAACCTGTTCGCCGGCATCTTCGGCAGCTCGGGCGGGAGCGGCGGCTCTTAGCGGTCGGCGGCCAGGGCCGCCAAGAACGCGTCGATCTGCGCGGCGGTGTTGTGGCCGTGCGGCGAGACGCGAATGCCGTTGGCGCGATAGGTGACGCAGAAGCCGAGCGCCCCCAGACGCCGGCCGAGCGCGATCGGATCGACGTTCTGCCGTCGGAACGTCACGATCCCCGACTTGACGTCCTCGCGCGAGCGGTCACCCAAGACCTGCCAGCCCTGCTGCAGCAAGCCGTCGACGAGCCGGTCGGTCAGCGCCAGCACGTGCGCGCCGATGCGCTCGACGCCGGCCTCGGTCAGCACGCCGATCGAGGCGGCCAGCGAGAGCGCGCCCAGGATGTTGACGGTCCCGCCCTCGTAGCGCGTCGCGCCGGGCGCCGGCGGCTGCGCGTAGTCCAAGAAGTTCCAGATGTCGGCGACGGAACGCCAGCCGGGCAGCCGCAGCGCGACGCGGTCGAGCAGCTCCGCGCGCAGCCACAAGAAGCCCACCCCCTGCAGCGCCATCAGCCACTTGGCGCCGCCGGCATAGACGGCGTCGACGCCGGCCGCGCTCACGTCGAGCGGAAACGCGCCCAGCCCCTGCATCACGTCGACGACGAACAGCGCGCCGGCGGCGTGCGCGACCTCGGCCAACGCGGCCAGATCGTGGCGGTAACCGTCGTCGAACGTCACCCACGAGACGCTCACGACGCGCGTGCGCGAGGAGATCGTGCGCCGCAGAACGTCGGGCGTCATCCGCTCGCGCGGCGCATCGATCAGCGTGACCGCGACGCCGCGCTGCTGCAGCGCCATCCACGGATAGGCGTTGGCGCCGAACTCGTTGGCGCCGGTAATCACCTCGTCGCCGGGGCCCAGGTCCAGGCCTTGCGCCAGGATCGTCGCACCCTCCGAGGTGTTGCGCAGCAGCGCGACCTCGTCGCGCCGGCCGCCCACGAACTCGGCGATGGCCAGGCGATACGCCGGCAGCTCGAGCTCGCGCGGCGCGGTGCCGATCACGCCGTGGGCGGCATGATCTTCGATCATCGCCCGCAGCGCGTCGCGCGTCGCGACCGGCAGCACGCCGGCCGCCGCATGGTTGAAGTACGTGAGGCCCGAGTCCAGCGCGAAACTCGAGGCCGCCAGCGGCGCCTCGGCGTTCAACTCAGCGGGTTCGCGTTGACTTGGATCAGCGCGCGTCGGTGGCGCGCGTCGAAGCGCAGGCGCGCGCCGGCGACCCGCTGCACGAACGCGCCGAGCGGCACGTAGAGGTCGCCGTTACGGCGGAACGGTACGCCGCGCAGCGCGAGCGGCGTGCGCTGCACGGTCGCCTGGCGGCTGCCCTCGGTGAACGTCGCGGTCGTCGACTTGACGGTGACGACGACCGATCGCCCGTGGACGGTCAGCAGCCCGTCGAAGGCTTTGGAGAGGTCGACCACGTCGGCGTAGATCACCCCGCCGCGGTTGACGGCGATCCCACCGCCGCGGTCGACGGGCCGGCCGTCGAAGCTGAGGTGCACGATCGCGTCCGCCGCCGGCGCGGGTGCCGTCAGGCTCAGCGCCAGCGCGACGATCGCGGCTCGAATCACCCGTAGGCTTCCTTCGTATGCCAGGCGATGTTCTGCGCGCGGTCGCCGACGCGCTCGACGATCGAGACGACGAACAGCAGCAACGTGCCGGCCGGCACGGTGGCCGGATCCTGCTGCATCTCCTTCTGCAGCGAATCGATGCTCGAGCGATACAACGAGTCGACTTGATCGTCGCGCTCGATGACCGCGTCGGCCAGTGCGCTGTCGCCCTCGCGATAGGCGCGCATCACGTCGACCAGCATCTCGTACGCCAGCGCGGCGATGCGGCCGACCTCGATCGACGCCGGCCGCACGGCCACGTCGGAGAGCTTGATCGCGTTCTTGGCGATATCGACGGCATAGTCGCCGATCCGCTCGAGGTCGGTCACGATCTGCAGCATACCCGCGATCTGCCGCAGCTCACCGGCGACGGGCTGTTGCTTCCAGATCAGCTCGATGCACGCCGCTTCGACCCGGCGGCGCGTCTCGTCGATCTCGTCGTCGCCGGCGACGACGCGCCCCGCGAGCACGACGTCGCGTCGTTCGAGCGCTTGCGTCGCCGCCCGAATGGCGTCGCAGACAAGGGCTCCGAGCCGGACGACGTCGAGGCGCGTATTCTCCAGCGCCTGATGATAGGCCGTACGCATGACCGTTCCACCATAGCAGGGGAAGGGCACGAACGGAACCCCGTGGTAGCGCCGCGCCCATGCAAACGATCGAGCTGACCCGCGACGGGGCCGTCGCGACGGTGACGCTGAACCGGCCGCAGGTTCTTAATGCTCTTAACCTTCAGCTGCTCGGTGAGCTCACCGAGGTGCTCGACGAGCTCGCGAACGACGTCACCGTGCGCGCGGTGATCCTGACCGGCGCGGGGCCGAAGGCGTTCGCGGCCGGCGCCGACATCGGCGAGCTCAACGCGCTCGCCGACGCGCGAGCCGGCGAGGCGCAAGCGCGCCGCGGCCAAGCGCTGACCCGCGCGTTCGAGCGCATGCGTCCGCCCGTCATCGCGGCCGTCAACGGCTTCGCGCTGGGCGGCGGGTGCGAGCTGGCGATGGCGTGCGACATGCGCATCGCGAGCGAGAACGCGAAGTTCGGTCAGCCCGAGGTCAACCTCGGCATCCTGCCCGGCTACGGCGGGACGCAGCGCCTCACGCGCCTGGTCGGCGAGGGGATGGCGATGTACATGTGCCTGTCCGCCGAGATGATCGACGCGGCGACGGCGCTGCGGGTGGGCCTGGTCCACAAGGTCGTCGCGCCGGACGAGCTGCTGCCCGAAGCGACCCGCCTGGCCACGGTCATCGCCGGCAAGGCCCCGTTGGCCGTCGCCGCCGCCAAGCGAGCGATCGTCGAAGGCGCCGACCTGGGACTCGACGCCGCGCTCGCGCTCGAAGCCTTCCTGTTCGGCCAGACCGTCGCGACGCAGGACTTCCGGGAAGGCTCGCGCGCCTTCCTCGACAAGCGCCCCGCCACGTTCACCGGGAACTAGCTCCCGGGCCGGGGATGATGAGCGGGCCGCCGAAATCCGGCTCCATGTCGGCGCGCGCGTATCGCGTGATCTTGGAGCCGGACGGAGACACGCTCCGCTGCATCATCCCGGCCTTCCCGGGCATCTTCACCTTCGGTACCGATCGTGAGGATGCGTTGCGCATGGCCGCCGACGCCATCGCCCTCGAAATCGAGCACGCGACCGAGTGTGGCCTCCCCGTCCCGGAACCCGACGCGGACACGCCGATGCTCATCGAACGCGTCGCCGTCGAACCCGCCGCCTAAGCG
This sequence comes from Candidatus Sulfotelmatobacter sp., assembly GCA_035504415.1. Lineage (NCBI taxonomy): Bacteria > Pseudomonadati > Acidobacteriota > Terriglobia > Terriglobales > Candidatus Korobacteraceae > Candidatus Sulfotelmatobacter > Candidatus Sulfotelmatobacter sp. The sequence continues at coordinate 108,167 of DATJRY010000005.1, forward strand.
AAATGGCAGAGAAACTCCCGGTCGTCACAGGCGGCCAGCTTCGTCGCGCACTCCGCCGTGCCGGCTGGACCGAGGTACGCCAGCGCGGGTCCCACGTGCGCCTCGAAAAGGGTGCGTCAGCCTCACCGTACCCGAAGCTGGGACGGCTGCTGTTCAAGGCTTAGCGCTACTCGGACGGTTGGCGCCTAAGCGATGACGGAAGCACGCTACGTCAGCGAAGGCGACCGAGTTTTGCTCAAGGCCCGGTCTGTGGGACCGACTATCCAGAACTATCGGAGGGCATTCCCCGGCCTAGAATTGGAGGCAGAGCAAACGCGGCAAGAGAACCAACCGCTTTGTTTGCTGCCCCGGGGGCTTGGCGTGATCGATGACCCCTGTTGCGAGTCCAGTTCCACAGGTTCTAGCGCCTGCCTATAATCCGACGCATGACCTCTTAGCGTTGGTGCCCGCCTTGATCTGGCCACTGGCGCTCTTGATCCTAGTATTAGCTTTCCGCGAGACCATAGCCCAGTTGACGCAGCTTATCATGAACCGCGTGCGGGATGGCGGCGCCGTGAAGCTTTGGCAGTTTGAACTAGGACAGACGTACGTCTCAAGTGGAGGTGTCACACAAAACGCAAACGCGATACATGAGCGTGATGACGTCGACCGTAGCAGACGTCATGAGCGAGCTGAGCTTGCAATGGCAAGTCGCCGTGTCTATATTGTGCACCGCCTTCAGACATCGCGCGACCCAACGCAACTTTACGACATTGTGCTGTACGCGATTCCGGCGAAGGAAGGCACCCTCGCGTCCGTGCGCCATATAGAATATTTCTTCGGACGGTCATGGGGGCACCGCATCTTCACGTCCGATGACCGAGCTAAAGGGTTTCCGGTAACTTTGTCTGCCTGGGGTCCATTCTTATGCACGGCCAAGATAGTTTTTACGGACGACGAATCCTACACTATGTATCGCTTTATTGACTTTGAAATGGGACCCGTAGGGGCGGCGAGTGGCGAGCGAAACGCGAGCCCAACTGAGAGGCCTGTCCCTGGAGTACCTCCGCCACGAAGCCAATAACTCAAAGGCTCATCGGCTTGGATCGACCCATCTGAGGGCACGCCAATCTGTGATGCCGGTCAGCGGCTGGCGGTGGTGCGGACGGGGGTCAGGCGGGCGGTGACGGTCGCCATGGCCCGCTCGATGTCGGGGTCGTAGCCGATCCAGCGGGCACGGATGCGGCCGCTCGGGTCGATCGCGACCAGCGTCGGGTAGCCTTCGACGCCGAAGGCGTGGGCGACGGTCTGATCGGGGTCCAGGGCAACCGCCGCCATCGCAAAACGGTGCGCGAACGGGCGGACCACGCCGTTCGGCTCGCCGACGTCGACCGAGACGACCCGCACGCCCGGGTGCGTGCGCCGGAAGTGCTGCACGAGCGGAATCGAGGCGCGGCACGGGTCGCACCAGGTCGCCCAGAAGTCGAGGAACACGACCTGGCCGCGCGCGTGGGTGAGGTCGAAGCGGCCGCCGTCGAGCGTCGCCAGCGAGACCGGCGGTGCCTGCGTCGGCGCGGGATGCAGGCGGGGGAGGACGACGAAGCGCAGGGCGGCCGCGAGGACGATCAACGCAGCCAGGACGTCGAGCCCGCGCGCCAGCCACCGGCGCGGCGGCTGCGGCACGGCTACCCGCTTCCGCGCAGGGGAAATGCCCCCTGCGACGCATCCAACCACCCGATGCCAACGACCCGCGCGCCGGCGGTTACGATCGATGCCCGCACGCTGCCCGCCCAGAACCGCAGTGCCCGGATCTTCGACGCCTTCGACAAGCTCGCGCTGGGCGGCGTCCTCGAGCTGCACGAGGAGAGCGACCCGCGGGCGCTGCGCAACGAGTTCCAGCAGCAGCGCCCCGGCCGCTTCTCGTGGGATGCCCGCAATCTGGGCAGCGGGCGCTGGACGATTCGGGTCGAGCGGATCGACGAGCGCGCCGACGCCGCGACCTTCCTCTCGCACACGCCGCCGTTCGCGAACGCGAAGCAGTCGACGATCGCCGAGCTGGCCGCCGTCGCGACCGAGCGCCAATACCGCACCGGCGAAACGATCTTCGACGAGGGCGAGCTGTGGCCGTACCTCGGGTTCGTGCGCAGCGGCAAGGTCGTCTACACGCTGCTCTCGCCCGACGGCAAGACGCACTCGCTCGGTGAGCGGCTGACGCACGACCCGATCAACGAGTCGGGGACGTTCGACGGCGGCGGCGCGACGACGCGCGCCGAGGCACTGACGGACTGCACGCTGGTGCTGGTGCCCTCCGAGGCCGTGCTGCACGCCGTACGCAACGACAGCGAGCTCGCACTGGGCTTCCTCGCCGCCGCCTCGCAGGCGCGCCGCCGCTCGATCGACACGATCGCCGACCTGGCGTTCGCGCACGTGCTGCAGCGGGTCGCGAAGTTCTTGATGTCCTACGCGCCGGCGACGGTCGGGATGGCGTCCGGTCTGCCGGGCGTCGAAAACCTCTCGCAGGCGCAGATCGCGGCGGCCGCGGGCACCGTGCGCGACATGGCTGCCCGCGCCCTCATCCGCCTGAAGAACGCCCACGCGGTGGAGCTCGATCGCGGCCGCGTCCGCGCCATCGATCGCGCGCGGCTCGAAGCCTTCGCCCACGGCGTGCAAGCGCCGCCCGTCTGACGAAAGTAGTGCCCGTGCGTCGTCTCGCCCTCGCGATCGCGGCCCTGATGGCCGCGACGCCGCTGCTTGCCGCCGGTGCGCGGCTGACCTATCCGCCCGCCCCGCGCGGCACCGTCACCGACACGTACTTCGGAACCGTCGTCGCCGACCCGTACCGCTGGCTCGAGGACGTCGACTCGCCGCAGACGACGGCCTGGGTGCGGGCGGAAGGCGCGCTGACCCGTTCGTATCTCGATGCGATCCCGCAACGCGATGCGATCAAGGCGAAGTACCGCACGCTGCTCGACTACGATCGGCTCTCGGCGCCGTTCCGCGAGGGCACGCACTGGTTCTACTTCCACAACAGCGGACTGCAGAACCAGGCCGTGCTCTACATCCGCGACAGCGAGGCCGGCCCGGCGCGCGTCTTCCTCGACCCCAACACGCTGGCCGCCGACGGCACCGTCGCGCTGGCCGGTCAAGAGTTCACCCGCGACGGCAAGTACATGGCCTACTCGACGCAGGCCTCGGGCTCCGACTGGCAGACCTGGCACGTGCGCGACGTCGCGACCGACCGCGACTTGCCCGACACGATCCAGTGGAGCAAGTTCTCCGACGCGACCTGGGTCGGCGACGCGGGCTTCTACTACAGCGCGTACGACCCGCCGACCGCCGCCAACGCGACGCTCTCGGCGCTGGGCGTGCAAAAGGTCTTCTTCCACCGCTTGGGGACGCCGCAGTCGGCCGACGCGCTCGTCTACGCCTCGAGCGCGCATCCCGACGAGTTCGTCGGCGTCGGTTCGACCGAGGACGAACGCTACGTCTTCCTGCAGCGCTCGAAAGGCGACGGCACCTCGCTGCAGTGGAAGCGCGCGGGCGAGCCCGATACCGCCTTCAAGACCATCTTCGCGCTCGATCCGACCGTCTCGTACAACGTGATCGGCGACGACGGCAACCGAATCTACATTCAGACCAACGCCGGCGCGCCACGCTGGCGGCTGTGCTGGCTGGACGTCACCGATCCGGCGCACACGCTGCACGACATCGCCCCGCAGGCCGCCGACAAGCTCGAGAACGTCTCGCTGATCGGCAACCGCTTCTACCTCGAGTACCTGCACGACGCGCATTCCGCCGTGCGGATCGTCGGCCTGGACGGCAGCGATCTCGGCGCGATCGACCTGCCGGGGATCGGCAGCGGCGGCTTGCCGACCGGCAAGCGCGGCGATCGCATCGCCTACTACACCTTCACCTCGTTCACGTTCCCGACCACCGTCTACCGCTTCGACACCGCGACCGCGACCAGCACGGTCGCGGTGCAGCCCAAGATCGCCTTCGACAGCGCGCAGTACGTGACCGAGCAGATGTTCGCGACCTCGAAGGACGGCACGCGGGTGCCGGTCTTCGTCGTGCACCGCAAGGGGATGCCGCTCGACGGCACGACGCCGACGATCCTGTACGGCTACGGCGGCTTCGACATCTCGATCACGCCGTATTTCGCCTCCAGCGTCGCCATGTGGCTGCAGATGGGCGGGGCATACGCGGTCGCGACGCTGCGTGGCGGCGGCGAGTACGGCGAGGACTGGCACCACGCCGGCTGGCGCGGCAACAAGCAGCACGTCTTCGACGACTTCATCGCCGCCGCGCAGATGCTGATCGACCGCAAGATCACCTCGACGCCGCGCCTGGCCATCAACGGCGGCTCGAACGGCGGTCTGCTGGTCGGGGCGTGCCTGACGCAGCGGCCGGACCTGTTCGGCGCGGCGATCCCCGAAGTCGGCGTGCTCGACATGCTGCGCTATCAGCGGTTCACCGTCGGCAAGGCGTGGATCCCCGAGTACGGCGACGCGACCGCGTCGGCCGACGCCTTCAAGTGGCTCTACGCGTACTCGCCCGATCACAACGTGCACGTCGGGACGCACTATCCGCCGACGCTGGTGATGACCTCGGATCACGACGACCGCGTCTATCCGGCGCACTCGTTCAAGTTCGCGGCCGCGCTGCAGTACGCGCAAGGCGGCGACGCGCCGATCTTGCTGCGCGTCGAGTCGAAAGCCGGCCACGGCGCCGGCCGCCCGACGGACAAGATCATCGACGAACTCGCCGACCGCTACGCGTTCCTGGTCAAGAACCTGGCCTTCGTTCCGACCCTGTAGCGGGTTCGTCAGTTCGCGATCGCGAGGACCTGCGCGCCGGGCAGCTGCGCCAGCAGCGCGCCCGGCAACAGCAGTTTCGAGCGGCGCACGCCGCTGCCGATGACGACGTCGCCCGCGGCGGTCACGCGCTCGTCGATCAGCAGCGGCCAATCGGCGGAGAGCCCGAGCGGCGTGATGCCGCCGTACTCCATCCCGGTCGCTTCGACCGCGGCGTCCATCGCCGCGAACGAGAGCTTGCTCGCGCCGAGCGTCTTCTTCACCACCCCGTTGACGTCGGCGCGGGTGGTCGCCAGGATCACGCAGGCGGCAAACCACGCGCGGCCTTCGCGCCGCGCCGCCAGCACCACGCAGTTCGCCGACTGGTCCAGCCGCACGGCGTAACGCTCGCAGAACGCGGCCGTATCGGCCAGCGCGGGGTCGATCTCGGCAAGCGCGATCTGCGCGCGCTGCGCCGACGCGAGCCCGTCGAGCGCCGCGCGGACCGGTGCCGCGAGCAGCTCGGGCGCTTCGCTCGCCGGTCGGGCGTCCAGGGTGCCGAGCCGGATGCTAGACGGTCTCGAGCTCGGCGGTGTCGTGCTGCGCGTCGAACGCGACGCGCTTCGATTGCGCGGCCGCGTCGGCCAGCGTCGGGACGCTCGCCGGCGCCACGCTGGCGGCCTTCGCGTTCACCAGCGCTTCGAGGCCCTTCTTCACCGAGCCCAGCGCGGTGGAGAGCCGCGCGTCGAGATCGGCCAGCACCTGCGCCGCGTAGGCGTCCGCGCCGTCGCGCACGCGCGCGGCCTTCTGTTCCGCTTCGCGCAGGACCGTCTCGGCGGTGATTCGCGCACGCTTGGCGATCTCGTGATCGTCGACCAGCTGCGTCTGCGCGCTCGACGCCTCCTCGACGATCGCCTGCGCCTTCTCTTGCGCGTCGCGCACGAGCTTCTCGCCGCTGCGGGCGATCGTGCGCGCGCGCCCGACCTCTTCGGGCAGCGAGGCGCGCAGCTTCTCGATCAGCTCGAGCAGTTTCTCCTCGCTCACCACGCGGTAGCCCAGCGGCAGGATCTGGCCTTGTTTGATGGACGCTTCGAGCTTGTCGATGACGCGATAGACGGACATTGTTACGGGACCTCCTCGGAGCTTGCGACGAGGGCGGCTCGGGCGAAGCCCGAACGCGACGGGTTGCGCAACGCGTAACCCACTAGCGGGCGGTCTGGCGTTTGGCTTGCATCAAGCGCAGAACGGAGGGCGGGACGAACTCGGTGACGTCGCCGCCGAGGTTGTAGACCTCTTTGACGAGCGTCGAGCTGACGAACGACCAGCGCGGATCGCTGGGCAGGAAACAGGTGTCGACGCCGGACAGCGAGCGGTTCATCAGCGCGGTCGACATCTCGCTCTCGAAATCCGAGACGACACGCAGCCCCTTGACGATGACGTTCGCGCCCAGCGAGCGGACGAAGTCGGCCAACAGGCCGCGAAAGTGGGCCACCTCGACGTTGGGGACGTGGGCGATCGCCTCGCGGATCATCTGCTCGCGCTCGTCGAGGGTGAACAGCGGCTCGCGCTTCTGCGGGTTGACGACCACCGCGACCAGCACGCGATCGAAGATCTGCGCCGCGCGCTCGATGACGTCGAGGTGCCCGACGGTCAGCGGGTCGAACGAGCCCGGATACACCGCCGCATGGCCGTTAGCCGGAACGCCGGGGCTGCGTCCGTTCACGCCGCCACCTGCGGCCGCAAGAAGCTCAGGGCGACCTCACCGTACCGTTCGCCGCGCTCGACGCGCATGGCCGGGTCGACCGGCGCGGCACCACGTGCCGTGTGCTCGTAGACGACCGTCGTGTCCGGATCGATCGCGCCGCGTCGCCGCAGCGTGGCGAAGACGGCGGCCGGATACGGCTGCGCATAGGGCGGGTCGGCGAACACGAGATCGAACCGTCCTTCCACGACCTGCGCGGCACGTTCGGCCGGCACGGCGATCACCGCCACCTGCTCGGCGACGCCCAACCGCAGCGCGTTGGCGCGCAGCGCATCGGCGGTCGGACGGTGGCGCTCGACGAATGTGACGTGGCTCGCACCACGCGAGAGCGACTCGAACCCCAGCGCGCCGCTCCCGGCGAACAAATCCAAGACGCGTGCCCGTTCGACCCGGGTCGAGAGGATCGAGAACAGCGCTTCCTTGACGCGGGCGGGGGTTGGTCGGACCTCGCGGCCGGCCGGTGTGGTCACGCGGCGGCTGCGCAGGGTTCCCCCGGTAATCGTGAGCGTCCCCATAGATTCTATGGGGCGAACGTGTTCTCGATCAGCGCCTGCAGCTCCCGCAACGTCGTAACCCGTACGGTCGGTCTGGGGACGTCCTGTGGATAACTCGCGCCGTGCTCGTCCAGCCAGATCGCACGCAGGCCGGCCGCCAGCGCGCCGCCGACGTCGGCCTGCGGGTTGTCGCCGACATACCAGCAGCGCTCGCGCTCCATCCCCAGCTCGTCGGTCAGCGCCGCGAAGGCGCCCGGCGCCGGCTTCGCGACGCCGAGCAGGTCGCTGACCAGCACGCTGGTGCCGACGACGCTCTCGCCGAGCGCGCGGGCGATCTTCTTCTCTTGCAGCGGCGACCAGCCGTTGGTGAGAATCGCGTGCGGTACGCCGCGCGCGCGCAGCGCCGTCAACAGCTCGCGCGCGCCGGCCAGCGGCCGCACCAACTGGTCGACCAGCGCGAAACAGTGGGCCTGCCAACGTTCGGCGCGCAGCGGCAGCACGCCGAGCGCGGCCGAGAACCGCGCCAGCATCGCATCCAGCGTGATGCGCTCGCTGCGAAACAGCTCGAGCAGCTCGTCGAGCCGCGCTTGCCAGCCCGGATCGTCGGGATCGATCGGCACGCCCGCTTCAACCGCCAGCTCGTAGAAGGCCCGGCGCTCGAGACCCTGATCGCTGCCCAGCGTGTGATCGAAGTCGAAGCCCAGCGCGAAGGGCCGGGGCAAGAGTGCGTCGTCGCTCACGCCGTCACCAACACGGCGCGGGCCGAGGTGTTGGCGTCGACGAGGGCCAGCAAGCCCGCGTGGTCGGGATCCGCCAGCGCCGGATCGCGCGCCACGATCTCGTCGGCGGCGGCCTTGGCTTTCATGTAGAGCCCGAAGTCGTCGACGATGCTGCCGATCGTCCCCATCTCGCCGGCCTGCGCGGTACCGGCCAGCTCCCCGGCGTTGCGCAGCCGCAGATCGGCCTCGGCGATCGCGAAACCGTCGTTCGTCTCTTCCAGCACGTGCAGCCGCTCGACCTCGAGCGCGTCGGTCGGCGCGATCAGCAGGCAGAACGACTCGGCGACGCCGCGGCCGACGCGGCCGCGCAGCTGGTGCAGCTGCGCGAGGCCGTAGCGCTGCGCGTCGAGCACGACCATCACCGAGGCGTTGGGAACGTCGACGCCGACCTCGACGACGGTGGTCGCCACCAGCACGTCCGACTCGTGGCGCTTGAAGCGGTCCATGACGGCGTCCTTCTCGCGCGGCGGCAGCTTGCCGTGCAGCACGTCGACCCGCAGGTCCGGAAAGACGCGCGTGCGCAGCGCTTCGGCCTCGGCCAGCGCGCTGGTCAACGCGCTCTCGGTCGCGTCGATGGCCGGCGCGACGACGTACGCCTGGCGGCCGAGCTCGACGTTCTTGCGCACGAACTCGTAGACCATCGTCTTGCGCGGCGCACCGATGACGAAGGTGCGCACCGGCGTGCGTCCCGGCGGCAGCTCGTCGATGATCGAGACGTCCATGTCGGCGAACTTCGTCTGCGCCAGCGTGCGCGGGATCGGCGTCGCCGTCATCGCCAGCGTGTGCGGCGCGCCGCTCTTGGCGCGCAGCGCGGCCCGCTGGCGCACGCCGAAGCGGTGCTGCTCGTCGATCACCACCAGGCCGAGATCGGCGAAGCTCACGCTCTCGGTCAGCAGCGCGTGCGTGCCGACGGCCAAGCCCGCCGCGCCGGAAGCGATGCGCTCCTCGGCGCGCCGGCGCTCGCGCGCGCCCATCGAGCCGAACACCGCTTCGACCCCGATCCCGAACGGCAGCAGCATCGGTGCCAGCTTGGCGGCGTGCTGTGCGGCCAGGATCTCGGTCGGCGCCATCAGCGCCGACTGCGCGCCGCTGCGGTGCGCCAACACGATCGCGGCGGCGGCGACCAGCGTCTTGCCGCTGCCGACGTCGCCTTGCAAGAGCCGGTTCATCGGCGCGGTGCGGCCCATGTCGGTCCAAATGCGTTCGATGACGCGCGCCTGCGCGCCGGTCGGCGCGAACGGCAGCTGCGCGACGAACGCGTCCCAGAAGCCGTCGGGCATCTCGCAGACGCGCGCGCCGCCCTCGGCTTCACGGCGCGCGCGCTTGAGCGCGGCCGCCAGCGCGATGGCGAAGAACTCGTCGAACACGATGCGCTCACGCGCCGGTCCGAGCGCGTCGAGGTCGCGCGGCGCATGGACGGTGCGCCACGCTTGCGCCAGCGGCGGGAATCCGAACTGCCGCACCAGCGCCGCCGGCAGCGCGTCGACGTGCTGCGCGATCAGCCGCTCGAGGTTCTTGCCGATCAGGGTGCGGATCTGACGGTCGGGCAGCTCCTTGGTCGCCGGATAGACGGGGACGATCTCGCCGACGTAGCGCTCGCCCTCGCGCAGCACGCGATGGCTGGTCACGTTCAGCTCGGGCAGCAGCTTCGTGCGCGCGACGCGGCCCGCGACGAACAGCCGCTCGCCGACGGTGAACTTGCCGAACAGATGGCGGCGGCCGAACCACTTCGCCTGCACGACCCCGGTCTCGTCGGCGAGGTCGACGGTGACGAGCGGGAAGCGTCCCTGGCGCTCCTTCACCCGCGCGGCGCGACCGACGACGATCGCCTCGCCTTCGGGCAGGTTCGCGATCGGTTGCGGCTCGCGCCAATCACGATAGGCGCGCGGGATGTAGGCCAGCAGGTCGTCGGGCGTGCGGACGCCGACCTCGGCGAACTTCGCCGCGGTCTCCGGGCCGATCCCCGCCAGCCCTACGAGTCCGCCGGCCGGGCGCGTCGCGATAGTTCCGTCCCCACCTCGTCGAGCGCGACGCCGCGCTCGGCGAGCAGCACCAGCGTGTGATAGAGCAGGTCCGCCGTCTCCCACACGAGCTCGCCGCGATCGTCGTTCTTGGCGGCGATGACGACCTCGGTCGCCTCTTCGCCGATCTTCTTGCCGATGCGGTCGACGCCGCCGGCGAACAGCTTGGCGGTGTACGAGCCGGGCGGGGGGTTCGCTTTGCGCGCCGCGATCGTGCGCGCCAGGTTGGCCAGCGCGCCGGCGAAGGCCGCGCCGTCCGGCGCGTCGCCGGCGCCGGGCAGCGGCACCGTCGTCGCGAAGCACGAGGGCGCGCCGGTGTGGCACGCCGGCCCGGCCGGCACGACGCGGTAGAGCAGCGCGTCGGCGTCGCAGTCGACCGAGATCGAGACGACGCGCTGCGTGTTGCCCGAGCTCTCTCCCTTGTTCCACAGCGCTCGGCGCGAGCGGCTCCACAGCCACGTCGAGCCGGTCGCGATCGTTCGTTCGAGCGCTTCGCGGTTGGCGTACGCCAGCGTCAGCACCGCGCCCGTACTCGCGTCGGCGATCACGACCGGCACCAGACCGTCGGCGCCCCACGCGATCTCGGGCAGCGCGCTCATCGCACCCCGACCGGTTCGCGGCGCACGACGATCTCGGCGTCGGCCAACGCGTCCTTGAGCGTCGCGATCTCGAGCTCGGCATAGTGGAAGAGCGAGGCCGCCAGCGCGGCGTCGGCGTCGGCCTGGACGAAGACGTCGACGAAGTCGCGAGTCGCGCCGGCGCCGCCCGACGCGATGACGGGCAGATCGCAGGCGTCGCGGATCGCGCGCGTGAGCACCAGGTCGTAACCGTCGCGCGTCCCGTCGGCGTCGATCGAGGTCACCAGCAGCTCCCCCGCGCCCAGCCGCTCGCACTCGCGCGCCCACGCGACCGCGTCCAGACCGGTCGGCGTGCGGCCGCCGTCGACGACGACCTCGAAGCCCGACGGCACCCCCTCGCTGCGGCGCGCGTCGATCGCGACGACGATGCACTGCGCGCCGAAACGCTCCGCGGCGGCGGTGACGAGGGCGGGATCGCGCACCGCGGCGGAGTTGATGCTGACCTTGTCGCAGCCGGCGCGCAGCAGCGCGTTGACGTCCGCCAGGGTGCGCACGCCGCCGCCGACCGCGAACGGGATGGTCAGCTCGTGCGCGACCGCGCGCACCACCGCCAGGGTCGCCTGCCGCCCTTCGACGGTCGCGGTGATGTCGAGGAAGACCAGCTCGTCGGCGCCTTCCTCTTCATAGCGGCGGGCCAAGGCGACCGGGTCGCCGGCGTCGCTGAGGTCGACGAACTTGACGCCCTTGACGACGCGGCCGTCCTTGATGTCCAGACAGGGGATGATGCGGCGGGCCAACACGACCTGCGCACCTTCGTCACTTCGGCGAAACGGCCCCACTCGGGAGCCCGATCGCGCTGAACGGCGTGGTCGCGTCCTCGTCGGCGGCGACGACCCGCAGCGCGGCGATCGCCAGATCGTCTTGGATCCCGCCGCTGAAGTCGTCGGCCGAGGCGACGAGCAGATCGCACAGCGCCTGCGGATCGGCCGGCCCGTCGCGCAGGATGGCGGCGATGCGCTCGTCGCCCAGCAACTCGCCGGCCGCGTCGCGCGCCTCGCTCAACCCGTCCGTCGCCAGCAGCACGACGTCGCCGATCTCCAGCCGCAAGGTGGCGGTGGTGAAGATCTCGTCGCGCCCCAAGCCGACGATCGGGCCGGTCGGCGCCAACGGCTCGACCGTGCTGCCCCGCCGCACGAAGGCCGTCCCGTGGCCGGCACTGGCGTAGCGCAGCGTCTGCGCGCGCGCGTCGAACGCGCCCAAGAACAGCACCACGAAGATGCCCGGGTCCTCGAACGTGTCGAGGAACAGCCGGTTGAAGCGGGTGACGACGTCGGCCGGATCGTCGGCTTCGGCGGCGATCGCGCGCACGGCGTACTGCGCGAAGGCGGCCTGCCGCGCCGAGGTGATCCCCTTGCCGCTCACGTCGCCGATCAAGATCCAGCCCGCGTCGGGCCCGGCATGCCAGACGTCGAGCAGGTCGCCGCCGACCAGCGCCTCGCGCGTCGCGGAGGCGTAGGCGGCGCCCAGCTGCGTGCGCGGCAAGCGCCGCCCGGGAACGCGCAGCGTGCGCTGCAGCGCGTCGACCAGCGTGCGCTCGCGATCCAAGCGCTCCTGGACCGACGAGCGGGCCAGCGCGTACCAGAGCGCGACGATCGCGAACAGCGTGACGATGCCGTCGCTGATGGCGACGGTCGAGTTGATGCGATGCCGCATCGTCTGCTGGACGCCGGTGACGGCGGTCGCCAGCGCCTGCTCGACCGCGGCGACGTCCTCGACCAGCCGATCGGTGAGGACCTTGCCTTGCGCCTGACGCCGATACGCGTCCCCCGCGCCGGGATCGCGGGTCAGCGGGATCGCGACCTCGTTCTCCCACGTCTCGTGCGCGGCGCGCAGATCCTCGATCTTGGGGACCGCGACGGTGATGCCGTCGCGGGACAGGCGCTGCTCGAGGTCGACCGCTTGCCGGTCGAACTCGCCGCTGGGTTGCCCTTCGGCGGAGAGGAACTGCGGGTCGCGCGTCGCGACGTAGCCGCGCAGTCCCGTCTCCTCGCCGAGCTGCATCTGCACCAGGCCGTCGAGGTCGGTGCGCGCGTTGCTCAGCCGCGTCTGGGCGTTGGCGGCGGCGTCGAGCTGCCGGATGCCGATCAGCGGACCGGCGATCGTGGTCGCGACGAAGACCGCGATCAGCAGAACGATTGGAGGCGACGCCCAGAATCGAACTGGGGGTGGAGCTTTTGCAGAGCTCTGCCTTACCACTTGGCTACGTCGCCCGGAGCGTTTGGAGCGGGTGGCGGGAATCGAACCCGCGCGTCGACCTTGGGAAGGTCACAGGCTACCATTACATCACACCCGCGCCGGACGAATCGCGCCCATTCAGCACATCCCAAAGCGACACCTCGTCGCCTTCGGCGTGCTCGTCCGAAAGTCTGGTCAGGAGGCCGCCGCCGCGAGCGGCGTGAAACGGGGGCGGTCCTAGTTCCTACGGAGTTGTGCGTGCATCCAATTCGACTCGCCGTGCGCGGCCTGGGAGCCGTCGCGCTGGTCGCGCTCCTCGCGACGACCGTACCCTTGCACTCGGCCGGCGCGGCCGACGCTCCCGCTCTCGACCTGAGCAACCTCGACCGCACCTGTGCCCCGTGCGACGACTTCTACAAGTTCGCGACCGGCGGCTGGAGCGCGCGGACGACCATTCCGGCCGGACATCCGAGCTGGGGCGGCTTCGACGAGCTCGTGCAGCACAACCGTGAAGCGTTGCACGCGATCCTCGAGGACGACGCCAAGGACGTCGCGGCGGCGCCGGGCAGCGACGCCCAGAAGCTAGGGACGTTCTACCGCGCGTGCATGGACGAGGACGCGATCGAGAAGGCCGGCACGACGCCGATCGATCCGCTGCTGGCGGCGGTCGCCGCCGTGCACGACCAGACCGCGCTGGTCGCCGAGCTGGGCCGGCTGCAAGTCGTCGGCGTCGGCGACGGGCTGGACTTCGGCTCGGAGCCGGACACCAAGGACTCCTCGAAGACGATCGCGTCGATCGGCCTGGGCGGCTTGGGCATGCCCGACCGCGACTACTACGTCAAAGACGACGCCAACACGCTCAAGATCAAGGCCGCCTATCGCGACTACGTCGCGCAGCAGCTGCACAACCTGGGCGAGGACCAGGCCGCCGCGAACGCCGACGCCGACGCCATCCTGGCGCTCGAGACGGCGCTGGCCGTGGGCACGCCGACGCGCGCCGACCTGCGCGACCCGAAGGCCACCTATCATCCGATGCCGACCAGCGAGCTGGCCACCATCGGGCCGCACGTGCCCTGGCACGTCTTCTTCACCGCCATGGACGCGCCGGCGTTCACCTCGCTCGACGTCAACGTCCCCGGCTACGTCACCGCCTACGACGCGCAGCTCGCCAAGACGCCGCTCTCGACGTGGAAGGCGTACCTGCGCTTCCACGTCGCCGACGCCTTCGCCAACACGCTGCCCAAGCGCTTCGCCGACGCCGCCTTCGGATTCCACAGCACCGTGCTGTACGGCGTCAAAGAGCAGCTGCCGCGTTGGCAGCGCTGCACCCGCGCCGCCGACGCGTCGCTGGGCACGCCGCTGGGCAAGGCCTACGTCGCGCGCGACTTCCCGCCCGCCGCCAAGGCACGCGCGGTGCAGATGGTCGACAACCTGCAGGCGGTGCTGCGCGACGACATCAGCACGCTGGCCTGGATGAGCCCGCCGACGCGCACGATCGCGATTCAGAAGCTCAACGCGTACACCAAGAAGATCGGCTATCCGGATCGCTGGGAAGACTATTCGACGCTGACGATCCCCGCCGGCACCGCGTACGGCACGATCGTCGCCGACGTGCGCGCCTGGGACCACCAGCGCGACATGGCGCGCATCGACAAGCCGACGGAGCGCTGGGAGTGGGGGATGACCCCGCCGACCGTCAACGCCTACTACGATCCCTCGAACAACGAGATCGTCTTCCCGGCCGGCATCCTGCAGCCGCCCTTCTTCAACGCGGATGCCGACGACGCGGTCAACTACGGCGCGATCGGCGCCGTGATCGGCCACGAGATGACGCACGGCTTCGACGACCAAGGGCGGCAGTTCGACCTGCACGGGAACCTGGCCGACTGGTGGACGCCGCAGGACGCCGCCGCGTTCGCCAAGCGCGCGCAGTGCATCGTCGACCAGTTCGACGCGCTCGAGCCGGTGCCGGGCGTGCACGAGAACGGCCGGCTCGTCCAGGGCGAAGCGATCGCGGATCTGGGCGGCACGACGATCGCCTTCCGCGCCTTCACCCACACGGCCGAGTACAAGGCCAACAAGCCGATCGACGGCTTCACGCCGGCGCAGCGCTTCTTCATCGCCTACGCGCAGGTGTGGCGCAGCATCCAGACCGAGCAGTACACCCGTCAGCTCGTGACCATCGACCCGCACCCGTTCGACAAGCTGCGCGTGATCGCGACGCTCTCGAACATGCCGGAGTTCCAAGCGGCGTTCCATTGCGCGGCTACCGCGCCGATGGTGCGCAAGGACCGGTGCCAGATCTGGTGATCCACGCAGTCTTGCTGGCGGCCGCGATGGCGGCCGTCAAGCCGGTCGACGTTGCGCTCGACACCAGCGACGGCACGATCGTCGTCCGGCTCGATCCCGCGCACGCCCCGCTGACCACGCAAAACTTCCTGCGCAACGCCGCGCGCGGGGCGTACGCGCACGGGAGCTTCTACCGGACGGTGAACAAGCGGACGGAGCCCGCCGCCTTCGAGGTCATCCAAGGCGGCGCGGGCCCCACCGGGGACCCGGGCGCGGCGCCGATCGCGCTCGAGCCGACCAGCAAGACCGGGCTGCACAACGTCGACGGCGCGATCGCGATGGCGCGCACCGCAGATCCGAACTCGGCGACCACCGAGTTCTTCATCGACGTGGGCGACGCGCGCTATCTCGACGCCGGCGGACCGCTAGGCCCCGGCTACGCGGTGTTCGGTCACGTGATCCGCGGGATGGACGTCGTGCGCAAGATCCACGACGCCCCCGCCAGCGGCGAGCAGCTCACCCCGCCCGTCCGCATCCTGCGCATCCGCGTCCTCAAGACGTAGCGGCGCGCCGCGAACGCGGCGCGGCATATTCCTCGCGCGCGCGGTCCGCGATCGGGCCGCGCTCCGCGAGCAGCCGCGTCGCGAGCGACTGCAGATCCTGTTTCTCCTGCTCGGAGAGCGGGCCGAACATCGTCGCCTCGGCGGCCGAGACACGGCCGATCGCGTTCAACGCCAGCCGCTTGCCCTTCGCGGTCAGGACGATGTCGTACGAGCGCCGGTCGTGCGGATCGCGCTCGCGCTTGACCGCGCCCGGCGCTTCGAGCTCGTCGACCAGCGCGACGACGGTCGTGCGATCGATCCCCAGCGCGGCGCCGATCGCGCTCTGGCGCTGGCGGCCGTCGACCAGCAGCATCCGTAACAGACGGTAGGCCCGCACGCTCAGGCCGAGCGGCGAGATCGCTCGTTCGACCAGCTGGTTGACCGAGAGGGCAAGCGTGGAGAGGACGAAGTCCGGACAGGCGATCAGCGCTCCCGAGTACCCCTCGGCGATGCAGCTCTCGATGCTCTCCTCGTCTCTCGCCTCCGCGCGCCGTTGCGCCATCGTCAGGCCGTTCCCCGTCTGCAAGAAAATTCCCCAGTCGCTTGCAACCCACCCCTGACCATCAGAGTTTCTGACCGTCAGGAATGCTGACAATACGACGGACTGATGACGGCGCGCCCCCGGCGACGCTGGACTTTTTGACCGACCCCGGCCTGCGCGCGTCGGCGATGCGCCGTGCATTACGGGTGGTGCGCGTTCGCGCCGATGCGGAGGACGTCGTCCAAGAGGCGGCCGCGCGCGCGCTGCGCTTCCGCGGCCACCTGCGGCCGGGCGCGCCGGGCGAACCGTGGTTCTTGCAGATCGTCTCGCGCCTCGCGCTCGACACGGTTTTGCGCCGGGCACGCTTTCCGTCGTTGCCGCCGCCGCTGCCCGCGGCCTCGGCCGTCGCCTCGGTCGTCGATCGGGAGCGCACGCACGCCGTCCGCAACGCCATCGACGCGCTCCCGCCGTTCCAGCGCCGCGCCGTCGTCCTGCACGACGTCGACGGCTTGACGACCCGCGAGATCGCGGCGCTGGACGGCGTCCCGCACAGCACGGTCCGCACGCGCCTGCGGCGCGGCCGGCTCACTTTGCGCACCGCACTGGCCGACGAGGTCGCACCGTGATTCGCTTCTTCCTCCACCGCCCGATCTTCGCGGCGGTCTGCTCGCTCGTCATCCTCACGGCCGGGGTCGTCGCGATCCCGACGCTGCCGATCTCCGAATACCCGAAGATCGCGCCGCCCGTCGTCACGGTCACCGCGCAAGACCTCGGTGCCGACGCCGAAGACGTCGAAGCCGCCGTCACGACGCCGCTCGAGGAAGCGATCAACGGCGTCCCGGGGCTGCGCTACATCTCCTCGTCCAGCAACTCCGACGGCTCGGTGACCATCACCGCGACCTTCGAGCTGGGCAAGAACCTCGACGTCGCGCAAGCCGACGTGCAGAACGCCGTCCTGGGCGCGAGCGGCGCGTTGCCGGCCGAGGTCCAGCGCACCGGCGTCATCGTCAAGAAGAGCAGCGCCGCGTACATCCTGGGGATCGGGATGGTCTCGGACAACCCGCAGTACGGCTACGCCTGGCTGAGCAACTTCACCGATGTCCACGTCGTCGACGCGATCAAGCGCGTGCAGGGTGTGGGCGACGTGCAGGTCTTCGGCGAGCGCACCTACGCGATGCGCCTATGGCTCGATCCGCGCAAGCTGGCGCAGAACGACTTGACCGCGACCGACGTCGTCAACGCGCTGACGGACCAAAACGTGCAGGTCGACGCGGGCGCGATCGGCGCCGCGCCGAGTCGCCCCGATCAGCCCGATCAGATCGGCTTGAGCGCCAGTGGACGGCTGGCCGACCCGGCCGAGTTCGCCGCCATCGTGCTGCGCTCGAACCCCGACGGCGGCGCGGTCCGCGTGCGCGACGTCGGCCGGGTCGAGCTCGGGGCCGCCGACTACTCGTCGTCGACGCACTGGAGCGGCACCACGGCGATCGGGATGGGCGTCACCCAGCTCCCCGACGCGAACGCGCTCGAGACGGCCAAGGCCGTGCGCGCGCAGCTGGCCGAGCTCTCGAAGAGCTTCCCGCCGGGCGTGCACTACGTGATTCCGTTCGACCCGACCCTGTTCGTCAAGGAGTCGATCAGGGAGGTCACGCTGACGCTGTTCATCGCGATCCTGTTGGTCGTGCTCGTCATCTGGCTGTTCTTGCAGAACTGGCGGATGACGCTCATCCCGCTGGCGACGATCCCGATCTCGCTGATCGGCACCTTCGCGCTGATGAAGCTGCTCGGCTTTTCGATCAACACGCTCACGCTGTTCGGGCTGACCCTCGCGACGGGACTGGTCGTCGACGACGCCATCGTCGTGATCGAGAACATCACCCGCTTCGTGCAAGAGAACCGCATGGGCGCCTACGAGGGCGCCGCCGCGGCGATGCGCGAGATCACCGGCGCGGTCATCGCGACCTCGCTGGTGCTGCTGGCGGTGTTCGTCCCGGTCGCGTTCTTCCCGGGCTCGACCGGCCTGCTCTACAAGCAGTTCGCGCTCACCATCGCCTGCTCGATCACGATCTCGCTGTTCGTCGCGCTGACGCTGACGCCGACGCTCTCGGCGCTCCTGCTCTCGCGGCCGGTCGGACCGCCGCCGCGGTTCCTGCGGCCGGTCAACGACGCGATCGAAGCGGTGCGGCGCTTCTACCGCGCCGCGCTGGCGAACATCGTGCGCTGGCGGTTCGCCGTGCTGGCGGCCTTCGCCGTGCTGCTGGTCGTCACCGGGATCACCTTCCGCACCACGCCGACCGGCTTCATCCCCGACGAAGACCAAGGTTATCTGGTCGTCATGCTGCAGACGCCCGAAGGCACCTCGCTGGTCGGCGACGAGCGCTTCGCCAACCGCATCGCACGGCTGATCGAGGCCAGCGCTCCCGAAGTCGCGGGCACGTTCCAGATCGACGGCTTCAACTTCTTCGGGCCGGCGCCGAACCACTCGCTGATCTTCTTGCCGCTGCGCCCGTGGAGCGAGCGGGTCGGCCCGCAGCACACCTACTCCGCCATCGTCGCGCGCTTGCAGCCGCTGCTGTTCGAGGTTCCCGGCGGGACCGCGTACGTCTTCAACCCGCCGGCCATCCAAGGCATCGGCAACTTCGGCGGCTTCCAGTTCGAGGTGCTCGACACGGCGAACATCCCGCTGCCGCAGCTGACCGCGGCGACCTATGCCGGCCTGCTGCCGGCCGCGAACGCCGACCCGGCCCTCTCCTCGGTGTTCACCACCTTCCGCACCGACGCGCCGCAGCTGCACCTGCAGGTCGACCGCAACAAGATCCAAGCGCTGCAGATCCCGATCTCCGACGTGTTCGGGACGCTGGGCGCCTACTTCGGATCGGAGTACGTCAACGATTTCGACTACAACGACCGCGCCTACCGCGTCTACGTCGAGGCCGACGCGCCGTTCCGCTCGCGGCCGGCCGACCTCTCGCGCGCGTACGTCCACGCGCCCAACGGCGCGATGGTGCCGCTCAGCTCGCTGGTGACGGTGCAGCCGCGCCAGGTGCCGCCGTCGATCACGCACTACGACCTGTTCCGCTCGATCGAGATCGACGGTCAGCCCAAGCCCGGCGTCGGGTCCGGCGACGCGATCGCGGCGATGGAGCGGGAGGCGCGCGCGCACTTGCCGGCCGGCGTCTCGTTCGCGTGGACCGGGCTCTCGCTCGACCAGATCGAGGGCGGCAGCGCGGCGGCGCTGATCTTCGGCCTGGGCATCTTCATGGTCTTCCTGGTGCTAGCCGCGCAGTACGAGAGCTTCCTCGATCCGCTGGTCATCCTGCTGGCGGTGCCGCTGGCGATCCTGGGCGCGCTGTGGGCCGTGCAGCTGCGGCATCTGCCCAGCGACGTCTTCGTGCAGATCGGGTTCGTCATGCTGATCGGGCTGGCCAGCAAGAACGCGATCCTGATCGTCGAGTTCGCCAACCAGCTGCGCGCCACCGGACTCGAGGCGGCCGCGGCCGTGCAGCGCGCGGCGCGCACGCGACTGCGGCCGATCCTGATGACCTCGCTGGCGTTCGTGTTCGGGATCTTCCCGCTCGTGATCGCGACCGGCGCCGGCAGCAACAGCCGCAACTCGCTCGGGACGGCGCTGTTCGGCGGGATGGTGCTCTCGACGGTGCTCAACCTGGTCGTCGTGCCGGTGCTCTACATCGTGGTCGAACGGCTGCGCGAACGGGTCCACCGGTCGGCCGTCGTCCACGACACGGTGCCGACCTATGCCGACGACACGCTGCGCGCCGCCTCGCTCGCCGTCGCGGCCGACGGCACGCTCGTCGCCGTCACCGACGGCACCGCCGGCGACCGGCGCGCGGTCCGCATCGCCACCCTCGGCGAGCATCCGCGAGGAGAGTGACGCCCGCCACGGGTACGTGCGTGAGGTGACCCGCGTCGGCGTCGTCAGCGACACGCACTTCCCGCGCTTCGGGCGCGCTCTGCCGCGCGCGCTCGTGCGCGGGTTGCAGCGCGCCCAGGTCGGCCGGATCCTGCACTGCGGCGACCTCACCGATCTGCTGGCCGTCCCGCTGTTCGAAGCGATCGCCCCGTTCGACGCGGTCGCCGGCAACAACGACGGCGACGCGATCCGCGAACGCTTCGGGCGCCGAAAGGTGGTGGCGATCGAAGGCGTGCGGGTCGGCATCGTGCACGGCGACGGCAAGCGCGGCACGACGTACGCGCGTGCCCGTGCCGCGTTCGACGACGACGAGGTCGAGGTCATCCTGTTCGGCCACAGCCATCGCCCGGTCGTCAAGCGCGACGGGCGGATCCTCGTCGCCAACCCGGGTTCGCCGACCGACAAGCGGCTCAACCCGCTCTACTCGTACGCGATCCTCACCGTCGACGGGCACACGGCGCGGGTCGATCTGAAGTTCTACGCCTCGCGCGCGGTGTGACGACGCTACATCGGTAGCGTGGTGACGTTGCCGGTGACGGTGTCGGACGTGCTCGCCGGGTCGACGTCGACCGGCACGCCCGCGTTGGGGAGCAGCATCGTCGTGAGGCGATCCAAGCCGATCACGTTCCCGACCACGCTGATCGAGCTCGTTCCGGCCGCCAACGTCACGCCGTTGCCGGCGTTCCCGCTGATGACGTTTCGCACGGGCTGGCTCGGATCGGTGGCGACGCCGCCGATGAGATCGCTCGTCGCGGTGCCCCCGACGTAGATGCCGCCCAGCTTGTTACCTTGATACGAGAGCGTCGCCAGGACGGCTTCGCCGACGACGTTCGTTCCGATGAAGCTGTTGATGATCTGATTGTCGTAGGCCTGGCCGACGATCGCGATGCCGTAGCCGCCGTTGCCGGAGATCACGTTCTGCGGGATGACCGAGAGCGTGTAACCGCCGACGACGTTCGCGTGCGCGGTGCCGCCGATCAGAATCCCGTCGTTGCCGTTGGGCAGCGCCGCCATACCGACGGTGTTGGCGCCGACGATGTCGGGCTCGATCGTCACCCCCGAGGCGTTGCCGGCCAGCTCGATCCCGTTGTTGAGGTTGCCCGACACGACGTTCGTTTGGAGGGTCTGGTTGCCGCCGGTCGCGGAGACGAGAATGCCGTCGTTGGCGTTCGGAACCGGTCCGCCGAAGGCTGCCAGCCCGGCGAACGTGTTGAACGAGGTGAACCCCGACGTCGCGCCGGCGACCTCGATGCCGTTGGTGCCGTTTCCCGCCGCGACGTTGCCCAGCGGGATCACGCCGCCGACCAAGACGTTGCTCGAGGTTCCGTCGACGAGAATCCCGTCGCCGGCGTTGCGCAGAGCGGCCGCGTTGTTCGCGCCGATGCCGAAGAAATTCCCTTGCACGGTGGTGTTGGCGGCGTTGGTCACGTGCAGCCCGTTGGCGCCGTTGCCGTCGACGACGTTGTAGTACACGAACGGGTTGTTGACGAATTGACAGCCGATCATTGAGTTGGCGGACGCGCCGTTGATCTGCACGCCGTCGGCGCCGTTTCCGAGCGCTCCGTCGCCGCTGGCCGTCGTGCCGACGAAGTTGCCGTTGAGCATGTTGGCCTGCGAGCTCGTATCGATCAGGATCCCGTCCTGCGCGTTGCCGGAGACGAGATTGCCCTGCGGCGGGACGACGAACACCGGCGTCGCGGTTCCTTTGTCGCCGGTGGGATCGTTCGCGTGTCCGCTCGCGGCGTCGACGAAGGCGGTGCCGCCGATCTCGTTGTTGCTCGAACCCGCTGTTATCCAGATGCCGTTCGCACCGTTGCCGATCGCGACGGTGCCGGCGGCGTCGGTGCCGATGCGGTTGGCGGCGATGGTGTTCCCGGAGGCGTGATGCAAGCTCACGCCGTTGCCGGCGTTGCCCGAGATGACGTTCGCGACGACGCCGGCGACCGAGGACGCGTTGGAGCCGATCGCGTCGTTCGACGAGGTCGCGGCAACGTACACGCCGTCGCCGGCGTTGCCGAACGCCGCTCCGGCCAGGTTCAACCCGATATAGTCGTGGTTCAGCGCGATCGAGCCCGCCTCGAGCGTCACGCCGTTGCCGCTCGCATCGTCGACGGCTAGGCCCAGCAGCCGCGAGCCGGCCGAGCCGGCGGCGAACACCAGGCCGCCGTTCCGGTTGGCGTCGAGCTCGACCACCGGAGCGCCGCCGGCATAGGTGGGCGCGGTCGTTCCGTCGATGATCACCTTCGCGCTGATCGGCGGCAGGCCGGAGGCGAGCGTGATCGTGCCGTTCACCGCGAAGGTGATGGATGCGGACGTCCCGGCGGGGAGCGTGTTCGCCGACTGGATGGCGGCCCGCAGCGAGCCCGGGCCGGAATCGCTCAGGGTCGTGACGGTGGTCGAGACGACGCCCGTCGGGCCGGGAGCGCTCGGCACCGGTCGCGCGCCCGGCGGCGCCGTGGTGCTGCCGCAGCCCCAGGCTGCGATGAGGGCGACCGCAGCGAGCGACGCTCGCAGGGCAATCAGCGGAAATCGCATCGCGAAACACCTCCTCGCGCGCGCTCGTCCCGGGGCGCGTTTCGGCGGTGTCGAGCCGCCGCTCCTGCCCTGCAGCGCGGGCGGCCCCGTCCTGCGACCTCGGTCGCAAGCCGAACCTCGACCCCGCCGAAGCGGTTGTACGAAGGTGGATTCGACACGACGGGCTTCGATCGTCGCGTTGGTGGTCTCGTGTGCGCTGTTCATGGAGCTGCTCGACGGGACCGTCATCGCGACGGCGTTGCCGCAGATGGCACGCTCGTTCGGCGTGAGCGCGGTGGACGTCGGCGTGGGCATCTCGGCGTATCTGGTCACGCTGGCGGTCTGCATCCCGGTCAGCGGCTGGGCCGCCGACCGGTTCGGCGGCCGGCGCGTCTTCCTGACCGCGATCGTCGTCTTCACGCTGGCCTCGGCGCTGTGCGGCCTCGCACACAGCTTGCCGCAGTTCGTGCTGGCGCGCATCTTGCAAGGCGTCGGCGGCGCGATGATGGTGCCGGTCGGCCGGCTCGTCGTCCTGCGCACCACCGCCAAGCACGAGCTGGTGCGGGCGACCGCGCTGATCACGACGCCGGGCCTGGTCGCGACCGTGCTCGGTCCGCCGGTCGGCGGCGTGATCACGACCTACGCGTCGTGGCGCTGGATCTTCTACTTGAACGTCCCGATCGGCATCCTGGGCATCCTGCTCACGCTGCTCTATCTGCCGCAGGACGACGACGCGGAGTCGCGGCCGTTCGACACCAGCGGGTTCGTGCTCTCCGGTGTCGCGCTGGCCGTGCTGATGCTCGGGCTCGACGACGTCGGCAGCGGCGAGCATCTGGCGTGGGCGGCGCCGCTGATCGCGCTCGGGGTCGCACTCGCGGTCGTGGCGATTCGGCACGCCCGCCGCGCGGCGCACCCGCTGCTCGACTACCAGCTGCTGCGCGTCCCGACGTTTGCGGCCTCGGTGTGGGGCGGCACCTGCATTCGCCTCATCGTAGGAACGACGCCGTTCTTATGGGGGCTGCTGTTCCAGGTCGGCTTCGGGCGCACGCCGTTCGTCTCGGGGCTGCTGGTGCTGGCCTGCGCGGTCGGCGACGTCGGGACGAAAGCGTTCACCACCCGCGCGGTGCGTACGCTCGGCTTTCGCACGCTGCTGGTCGGCGCGTCGCTGCTGCTCGCGCTCGGCATCCTCGCCTGCGCGCTGTTCGCGCCGACCACGCCGACGCTGGTCATCCTCGTGGTGCTGTTCTACATCGGCGTCGTGCGCTCGTTCGCGTTCACCGGCATCAACACGCTGGCCTACGCCGACATCCCGCCGGCCCAGATGAGCGCGGCGACGTCGTTCGCCAGCACCCTCCAGCAGCTCTCGTTCGGCATCGCGATCGCGCTGGCCGCCATCGTCCTGCACGTGGCCGCGCTCGCGCACCGCGGGAGCACGGCGGAGTACACGGTCGGCGACTTCCGCGTCGCGTTCGTCGTCGTGGCGGCGATCGGCGTCCTGGCGGCGCTGAACTTCTCCAAGCTGCATCCGGACGCCGGGCATACGGTCAGCGGACGCCGCCGCTTCACCGCGCGCGAGGCGCCGACGCCGGCATGACGAACGGTTCGCCCGCGCGGATCGCGAACGCGACGGCCGCACCGATCGGCAACAACAGCACCGAGGCCGCGAACGGCAGCGTCCAGCTGTGCGTTACGTCGATGACCGCGCCGAAGACGACCGGCGAGAGGATGCCCGCGATGCCGAAGCCGAGGTTCATCATCCCGCTGGCCGTCCCGGCATAGTCGGGTGCGATGCTCATCGCCGCGGACCAGATCGGAGCGACCACCAGCTCGGCACAGAAGAACGCGCAGCCCAGCGCGACCGTGACGGCCGTGAAGTCGTGCACGAACACGACGGGCACGAGAAAGACCGCCGCGCCGAGCAACCCGCCGACGATGACGTCGCGGCGCGCGCGCGTCACGTTCCCCGTGCGCACCAAGAGCAGGTCGCTCAGCGTCCCGCCGGCGACGTCGCCCAGCACCCCCGCCAACAGCACCGCGGACGCGAAGAGCGCCGCGTGCTGCACGTCGAGGTGGAAGTGCTTGAAAAAGAACGACGGCAGCCAGCTCAGGAAGACCCACAGCGTCCAGCCGTAGCAGAAGTCGACGACGGTCGCAGGCAGAATGCGGCGCGCGAGGCGCAGCCACGGCAGCTTCGGCCGTGCTTCACCCGACGCCGTCACGTTCGCATCCCGGCCCGGCCGCCGGAAGAACACGACCGCCAGGAGGGTCCAACTCAGGCTCAGGAGCGCGAAGCCGACGAACGTGAGCCGCCAGGAGACGAACAGGATCGCGAACGCCACCAGCGGCGGGGTCAGCGCGTTGGCGATGCGCGCGCACGCGTGCGTCGCGCCCTGCGCGAATCCCCACTGCTCGCGCGGCAGGTTCTCCGCCAGCGCTCGCGCCGCGGTCGGGAACACGGCACCCTCCCCGAAGCCCAGGCCGAAGCGTGCCAGCGCGAGAGCGGCCCCGGAGGTCACCAGGCCCGTCATCGCGGTCGCGAGCGAGACGATCGTGCCGGCGAAACCGAAGGTGCGGCGCACGCCGAACCGGTCGCCGAACCACCCGCCGAAGACCTGGAACAGCGCGTACGGATACGCGAAGGCCGAGAAGGCCAGCCCCAGCACGACGTTGCTGAGCTTGAGGTCGTGCTGGATTAGCGGGGCCGCGGCGGCGATGTTGACCCGGTCGACGTAGAAGACCAGGTACATCGCGCACAGCACCAGCAGCACGCGATTGCCGCGCAGCGCGCCCTGCAGCGCACGCGCCGGCGCGAGCGGAACGGCCGCGTGCGATGCGAGCAGCCGCATCGCTCAGGCCGCCGGACGCGTCGTGCCGCTGATCTGCGTGCGACGCAGCAGCCGGCGCGCGTTCGCGTCGAACGGCTCGCGGCGGTGCATCGTACAGCGGTTGTCCCACAGCACGACGTCGCCGACGCGCCAGCGGTGGCGCCAGGCGTGCGCGGTCGCGTTCGCCCAGAGCGCATCGAGCAGCGCCTCGGACTCGTCGACCGAGAGGTCGTCGATGTAGGCGTTCCGCCGTCGTCCGAGATACAGCACCGGCCGACCGGTCTCCGGATGCGTGCAGATGACCGGGTGGCTCGCTCCCGGGGAACGCCGCGGATCGTCGGTCGCCGCCACGCCCAACCGCACGTCGCCGGCGCTGGTGTACGTGCCGTCGTGCTTGATGGTGCGCCCGCGCACCAGTTCGCGCAGCGCGGGCGAGAGCTCGTCGTATGCCGCGTACATCGAGCAGAACGAGGTGTCGCCGCCGGCCGGCGGGACCTCGAGCGCGTACAGGATGCTCGCCTTCGGGGGCATCGGCAGGTACGACATGTCCGTATGCCAGGCCGCTTCGCCGGCGCCCAGGCTGCCGATCGGCTTCCCGTCGTCACCCAGGATGTTCGAGACGACGTAGATCTCGGGGTAGCCGTCGACGAAACGCCGCCCGGTTTCGAGCACCGGCGCCTCGTCGAGCGAGCCCAGCCGCCGGCTGAACGCCGCGAACTCCGCGTCGCTGAGGTGCTGATCGCGAACGAGCAGCACTTGATGCCGCAGCCACGCGTCGTGGATCACCGCGAACGACGCGTCGTCGAGCCGAGCCAGATCGACGCCGCGCACCTGCGCGCCCAGCGCCGCGCCGGTGGGCTCGATCGCCAGCACCGCGGTGCTCACAGCGAGGCCGCCAGCGAGAGCTTGGCGAGGGCCGAGACCGGACGCCGTTCGACGACCGGCAACGGTGCCGGCGGCTCGGCCGGAGCGGAGCCGACCGTGAACTGCGCGAGCAGCGCGTCGAGCCGCTCGGCCTGGTCGCGGAGCGCGCGCGCCGTCGCGTCGATCTCCTGGATGCCCGCCGCGAGTTCGTTGGTCGCGTTCGCCGCCTGGCGCGCGGCCGCGGCGTTCTCTTCCGCCGTCACCGCGACCGGGACCATCGCCTCGGTGATCTCCTTGGTCGAGGACTTCATCTGGCTCGCCGCCGCCGCGCTCTCCTCGACCGCGAGCGACGTATCGCTGATGTTCTCGGCCGCCACGCTCGACGCCGAGCGCATCTCCATGGCCTTCCCGGCCAGATCGCCGGCGACGTCGTTCGCCGCCGCGATCGCGGCGCCGAGCGAGAGCAACGCCGATTCGGCGCGGTCGGCGACGTCGAGCCCGCGCCCCATCGACTCGCCCGAGGTCTCCATCGCGCTCGACGCGGCGACCGTCTCGCGCCGGATCGCGCCGAGGATGTCGCTGATCTCCTTGGTCGCACGCGAGCTGCGCTCGGCCAGCTTGCGCACCTCGTCGGCGACGACTGCGAAGCCGCGGCCTTGCTCCCCGGCACGGGCCGCTTCGATCGCCGCGTTGAGCGCGAGCAAGTTGGTCTGGTCCGCGATCTCCTCGATCGTCCGCACGATCGTCTCGACTTCCAGCGAACGTTCTTCGAGCGCGGCGATCGCGCTCGCGGCGCGTCCGGAGACGTCGCGCAAGTGGTGCATCGCCGTCCGCGTTTCGCCGACCGAGTCGCTGCCCGTGCGCGCCTCGCCCGCCGCCTCGCGAGTCGAGGACTCCAGCGCGACGCCATGGTTGCTGAGCGCTTCGATGCCGGCGTCGAGCACGGTGATGGATCCCGCGATGCGCTGGATTGAGGCAGCCTGGTCGCCGGCGCCAGCGGCGACGCCTTCGGCCGCGCGCGAGATCTGCTCGACGGCCGAGGTCGCCCGCGCGATGCGTTCGGCCTGGTCCTTCGCGCCGGTCGCGACGTTGTCGACGGCGTGTGCGATCTGCTCGACCGCCATCGCCGCCTGGTTCGCCGAGCTCGACGCCTGATCGCTCGCGAGCGCGAGGTTCTTCGAGGCGAGGCTCACCCCGCCGATCAGCGTGCTCAGACGGCCCAGACCCGTGCCGAGCTCCGCCTCGATCGACGAGAGACCGTCCGCGAGGTCGTTGTAGCTGCGCACCAGGTCGCCGATCTCGTCGTCGCCGGCGCGATCGAGATGCGCGGCGCTCATCGCGAACACCGAGCGGAAATCGCCGCCCGCCATCCGTGAGAGCGCGTTCGCGAGGGCGCGGAAATCGCTGGCGACCATCTGCCGCAGCGCCGCCGAGACGTTCCCCAGCCGACGTGTGACGCGGCGCACCAACGCGGTCGTGACCGCGACCGTGATTCCGATCGTGACCAGTCCGACCGCGATCATCAGCAGCGTCAGCGTGCGGATGAGCGTCTCGAACGACGTGGCGGCCTGCTGGCGCGCCGCATCGGCGTCGGCGATCAAGTTCGTCACGCGCTTGTCCAGATCGTTGCCGGTGGCGACGTTGGCCTTCACCGAGTAGAACGGCGCTTTCGCCGCGCCGGTCTTCACGCCGTGATACGAGTCGAGCACGGCCTGCGCGTTCTGCTTGACCATGCGCATCAAGTTGTTGCTGCGCCAGTCCATGGTATGGACTTCCTGGTCGATGATCCGCACGTGCTCGGCCCCGCCGGGCACGACGGCGGCGTGATCGGCGAGGTATTGCAAATCACGGTACGCGGCCCGCATCGCCTTGTGCTGGACGGCGATGTGCGCCGGCTTGACGATCAGGACATAGCCGCGCACGCCGTACCGCGAGAGCACGACGTTGTACTCGACGTCGCGGACGGTCGTGTAGAAGCGCGACGTCTCCATGATCTGCTGCTCGGAGGCACGCAGGCTCGCGAAACCCGCGATGACCGCGCACGAGACAATCGCCAGAGCGACGATCGGGATCGCGGCGCTGGCCGCGATCTGGAATCCAAGACGAATTTTCATCGGGGCACACCCACAGGCCGTCCGAGGCGAGTCCACTGTGCCTCGGTTACCTAGGGTGTCGTCCGGATGATTCGTAAAGTTTAGGTCATCCCCACGACCGGGCCGGGCCCCCTACTTGCCGACGACCACCGACGTCGGATTCACGCTCAGCGTGACCGTATCGCCCTCGCCGATCTTCAGGCGCTCGAACGCCGAGGTCGGGATCGCGGCGGCCGCGGTCGCGGGCTCGATCGCGACTTCGATCTCCGTCATGACGGAGCCGACGCGAACGGAGAGGACCTTGCCCTTCAGGCTGCGCGCACTCGTGTCCATTCCACCACCCTCACAAGAGAACCAGAGCGTTGAGTCCCGCCGGTTCGCTGGACCGGCCGCGCGCCCTTCTGACTCCTTTCCGGAGCCCGCGCTAGCCTGGACGCGGTGCAGGACGACGCTCGAGCACCGGCGGCAGGCGATTCGGCAGCCGAACGGGGAGAAAACGCGGTGCTGTGTCCGCGCATCGCCGTCATCGACGACGAGGGCAATTTGCGCGCCGCGCTCGAGAGCGGTCTGCGCACGCGCGGCTTCGAGGTCCGCTCCGCGCCGGACGCCGCCCGAGGCGCCGAGCTGGTGCGCGCCTGGCGTCCCGACGCGATCGTGCTGGACGTCATGATGCCGGGCACCGACGGGCTCTCCCTCATCCCCGCGCTGCGCCGCATCACCGAGGCGCCGATCCTGCTCTTGAGCGCTCGCGGGGACGTCGAGACCCGGGTGGAGGGGCTCGAGCGCGGCGCCGACGATTATCTCGGCAAGCCGTTCGCCTTCGACGAGCTGGTGGCGCGGCTCCGCGGCGCGCTGCGACGGCCGCGCCTGGAGCTGCCCGAGCGCATCGCCTACGCGGACGTCGAGGTCGACCTGACGCTGCGCACGGTCGTGCGCGGGGGGCACCCGATCCCGCAGCTCTCGCGCTACGAGTTCGACCTGTTCGTCACGCTGCTGCGCCAGCCGCGCCGCGTCTTCACCCGCGAGCAGCTGCTCGACCTGGTCTGGGGAACGCAGAGCGAGACGACCGTCGCCAGCGTCGAGCGCTTCGTCTCGTATCTGCGCGCGAAGGTCGACGCCGGCTTCGCCGAGCCGTTGATCCACACGGTGCGCGGGGTCGGGTACTGCGTGCGCGCCGCGTCGGCGACGTGACCGGCTTCGCCCGCCTCTTCGCCCGCTACTATCTGCGGCTCGCGCTGCTGCTGGTGGCGGTCTTCGGCGCCGTCTCGTTCGGCGGCTCGGTCCTCTTTCGCGAGCATGACATCAGCGCCGAGATCGCCTGGACCTCGCAGCGCGCCGCTGCGCGGATGAGCGAGGAGCTGGCGCGTGGCGTCCCGTTCCGCACCGCCGCCGCACGGATCGTCGCCGACTACACGCACCCGCCGGTCACGATCGGCGTCTACGGCCGCGACGGTTCACTCGTCGCCGGCAACGTCGCGGCGCCGACCCTTCCCGGCGCCTATTCGAACGTCATGCAGACCACGGCGGCGGGTGGCACGGTCGTCGTCAGCGTCGATCGCGCGCATCTCGTGCACGACGCGCGGATCTACTTTGCCGTGCTCGTGCCGACGTTGGCGCTGACGGTCGCGCTCTGCTACGTGCTCGCCGGCGCGCTGGCGCGCCGGGCAGTGCGTCCGCTCGACGCCTTGCGCGGTCGCCTGCTCCAGCTGGCAGCGGGCGAAGCCGCGCCCGCACCGGTCGAGACCTGGGGCAGCGCGCGCGAGATCGCCGAGGTCGGCCAAGCCTACAACGCGGCGGCGGAAACGATCCGCCGTGCGCGCGACGTCGAAGCGCACGGCGAAGAACGCATGCGGCGCTTCGTCGCCGACGCCGGACACGAGCTGCGCACGCCGCTGACCGTCATCATGGCGTACGCCGAGATCCTCGGCGGCTCGGCCGCCGGCGACCCGACCGCCGCCCAGGCCGTCGCCGCGATTCGCGACGAGGGTGCGCGCATGCGCGCCCTCGTCGACAAGCTGATCCTGCTCGCGCGCCTGGAGACGCCGGTCGCGCCGGCGCCGACGCGCCCCGTCAACCTGACGCTGCTCGCCGAACAGCTGCGCGACGGGCTACGACCGCTCGCCGGCGAGCGTCTGCGCGTGCGTGCGACGGCCGACCATCTCGTCGACGGCGATGAGGACGAGCTGCGCGACGCGCTCGGCGCGATCGTCGAGAACGCGCTCGTCTACGCGCCCAAAGGCCCGGTCGAGATCGCGCTCGACCGCGAGGGAGAGAACGGCGGCACGATCGTGGTCACCGTCCGGGACCGCGGCCCCGGCTTCGCGCCCGACGAGACCGAACGCGTCTTCCAACGCTTCTACCGCGGCCGCGACCACGGCCGCGCCCCCGACGGCTCGGGCCTCGGCCTCGCGATCGCGCGCCGCGCCGTCGAGCGTGCGGGCGGCACGATCGCCGCGCGCACGCGACCCGAAGGCGGCGCCGCCGTCGAGCTGCGTCTCACCGCACTCGGCGCCGCGATCGACTGACGGCGCCGCTACGGCACGACAGCGATGCCGGTCGCTGCGGCGGTGTCGGCGCTGGGAAACGATCGAACGAGGTTGCCGTTCTCGTCGAACACGTGCATGATCGCATCTACTGGGTCGGCCTCGTAGAGCAACCCGTTGTCGGGGTCGTACGCCAGCTTGACGTATTGTGCCGGAAGTCCCGGGAACGTACCCGACAGGGTTTGACGGTTGCCTTCCGCGTCGAAGGCCCAGAGCGTCTGCGCGTCGGGGGCGTCGACGTAGATGAAGCCGTTGGCGGAGTCATACGCGATCCCGCCTGGTCTGTAGGGGATCGTGAAGCCGGGGAAACCGCCGGTGAGGGTCTGCTTGTTGCCCTGCCCGTCGTACGCGGTCACGGCATTCGCAGTCGCCACATTCGCCGCCACGTACAGGAAGCCGTTCGCGGCGTCGTACGTCATCCCGGTGACGTCGCCCGTCACGGTGATCGGCGATGCCAGCGTCTGCTGATTCCCGTTCAGGTCGTATGCCGTCACCTCCGCGCTGTTGGCGATGTAGAGCCAACCATCGGCTGGATCGTCGATGATCGCGGTCGGGTTATTCGTGATACCGCCGAAGCTACCGGAGAGCGGGACGGCCAGCCCACCGAGCGTCGACGCGACGACGGCGGGCGGTCCGCCTTCGTACGTTGTCGCGTAGATCGTTCCGGCGCCGCTCGCGTAGGCGACGCCTTCGAGGCTGCCGCCGATGAGTCCGTCGACGGTCGACTTCAGGTTGCCGAACTCGTCGTACGCAGTGGCGCCGTTGACGGTGGAGATGACGATCGTCGCGCCGCCGGGTGGTGCGAGCGCGGCGGTCGTCGTGACGGCGCTCGCGCCGCTGGTCGCGGTCGGGGTCGCCGTCGCGGTCAGCGTGACCGACGCCGACTGCGCGTTCGACGTCAAGGTGAAGGCATTGGGGTTCGCGGTCGCCGGCCCGGTGACGGAGACTTGTGCCGGGGTGCTGCTCGTCAGCCCGACGGTCGGCGCGCCCGCGCCGAGGATCAGGTTCCCGTCGGCGTCGATCCCGTACACCGAGACCACCGCGCTCGCGTCGATCTTCAGCGTGAACCCGCCGGTCGCGGTCGTCGTCAGCGCGGTGCTGCCGGAGAGGATCGCGACGCTGCTCGGCAGGCCGCCGAGCGTGAGCGAGATGCTGTTGGCCTGCCCTTCGACGATCGTCAGTGGCACGCTCTGTGCCGCCGAGAGCGCGTTCCCCGCGCCGCCGGTCTGGTCGTACGTCGTCAGCGTGAGATCGTAGCTGCCCGGCCCGAGCACCAGCGAGATGGTGCACACCGTGGAGGCCAACGTCGAACTGCAGCCGGTCGACGTCGGCGTCAAGTCGACGGTCATCGGATAGCCGCTCACCTGCGTCCCGGTGCCTTGCACGGTGACGTCGATCGTCGCGCTCTGCGTCGCCGCCGACACGTACGCGGGCCGTTTCCGGCTCGCAGCGGTGCCGCTGTTCGCGTGCGGAATCGTGATCGTGACGCGCGCTTTCGCCGACGGCAGCGCGTGCGCGGGCGCAGGGACGCTACCGGAGCGGCCTGCGCATGCGGTCAGGACGGCGGCGGCCACGGCGAGCGCGGCGAGAGAACCCGGCTTCTTCACGCCCCGACCCTACCGGGCCAGCCAGAAAAGAACCCGAAAGCCGCCGCCGGCGTCACGGGACGCTCACGCCGCGGTCACGAAGCCGCAACCTCCCCGAGGTAGCGTGGCATGAGTGACATGGCCGACCTGGCACCGCGTCTTTTCACCGTCGACGAATACCACCGCATCGCCGATGCCGGTCTGTTCGCCGACGAGCGGGTCGAGCTGCTCGACGGCCTGATCGTCTCGATGAGCCCGATCGGCCAGCGCCACTGGCGACGCCACGCGACCATCTCGGCGTACCTCAACGAGGCAGTACGCGGCGCGGCGTTGATCGTTCCGCAAGGCTCGTTCCCACTCGGCAACCGCAACGAGCCCGAACCCGATATCGCGGTCCTCTCGCCGCACATCGACGAGTCGACGAAGGTCGAGCCGCGGCAAGACATCTACGCGATGATCGAGCTCTCCGAGACGTCGCTCGCCGTCGACCTCGGCTTCAAGCTGCGTCTCTACGCGCGCTTCGGCGTGCGAGACTATCTCGTCGTCGACCTCGCGGCGAACGTGCTGCTCCATCACAGCCAACCCGATGACCTCGGCTACCGCGACGTCGAACGTCTCGGCCCCGGCGCGACGTTCGCGCTGGCGCGCGTGCCCGAAATCGTGCTGCGCGCCGATCCGTTCCTCGCTCCCTGAGAACAGGACACGATCATGAGCGACACCGCGAACCCCGAGATTCCCAACGACCGCGATCCGCTCGCGGAGATCGAGGACGACGACGACACCGTCGAGGGCGACGACGTCGCGCCACCGGTCGCGGGACCAGAGCTGCACCTCAACACGAACGACACCGATCCGACCGCGGGCGCGTCGGACATCGGCGGCCGCGCCGGCGATTGACGACCGGCGTCCGGCCCCGGTAGAACCACCGACGTGGCGCGACTTCCCGAGGACGTCCGACGCTTCATCCGCGAGCGCATCGACTCCGTGGAGTTGCTCGACGTCCTGGCCTTGTTCCGAGCCGCGCCGGGTCGACCGTGGACGATCGACGAGCTGAGCGCGGAGCTGCGCAGCTCGCCGAACTCCATCGACCGCCGGATTGCACACCTGCGCCGTCATCGCTTGATCGTGTCGGCCGACGACCTGCACCGCTACCGGGCCTCGCCTGCCACCGACGCGATCGTGGGACGGTTGCTCGCGCTCTACGTCGAACGGCGCACGAGCGTGATCGACGCGATCTTCTCGGCGCCGGCCGACCCGCTGCAATCCTTCTCCGACGCCTTCAAAGTGGGAGATCACGACGATGATCGCTGAGACCATCTACGTGCTCTGCGCGCTCACGAGCTTGGCGTGCGCGTTCCTGCTGCTGCGCGGCTATGCGCGATCGCGACACCGTCTGCTGCTGTGGTGCGGCCTGGGCTTCGTCGGCCTGTTCCTCAACAACGTCCTGCTGTTCCTCGACCTGATCGTATTCCCATCGGTCGACCTCTCGGCGTGGCGGCTGGTGCCGGCGGTGCTCGGGCTGGCCGTGCTCTGCTACGGGCTGATCTGGGACGTGGAACCGTGATCGCCGCGCTGCTCGGCGGCGTCGTCCTCGCGCTGGCGGCAGTCGCGGCGCTGCTCTTCTTCCGCGCCTATCGGCGCACGAGCGATCGGCTGTTCTTGCTGTTCGGCATCGCGTTCGTCGTGATCGCCGCCGAGCGCGCGCTGCTGGCGTTCGTCGGGCGGCCCGAGGCGAACGAGCCGATCGACTTCCTGCCGCGGCTGATCGCATTCGGCATCATTCTCTACGCGATCGTCGACCGCAACCGCCGTTGACGGCGCGGTTGCCGCCGCGAGCGAAGACGAAAAGAGCCGCATCGTGACGATGCGGCTCTTCTGCGCCGGAGCGAAGCGGAGGTTACTTGACGGTGACCTTCGCGCCGGCTTCCTGGAGCTTCTTGGCGACGGCGTCGGCTTCGTCTTTGGTGACGCCTTCCTTGACCGCCTTGGGCGCGCTCTCGACGAACGCCTTGGCCTCGGTCAGACCGAGCGAGGTGACTTCGCGAACGGCCTTGATGACCTTGATCTTCTCGGCGCCCGCATCTTCGAGGATGACGTCGAATTCGGTCTTGGCTTCGGCCGGAGCGGCGGCTCCGGCGGCCGGGGCGGCCGCGACGGCGACCGGCGCGGCGGCGCTCACGCCGTACTTCTCTTCGAGCTGCTTGACGAGGTCCGCCAGCTCGAGCACGGTGAGCTTGTCGATTTGATCGATGAGTTCGGCAACTGCCATGATACGTGGTGACTCCTGCGCTTACGACGCGGCGGATTGACCCGCGGCATCACGCTGCTCGCGGATCGCATTGAGGACGCGGACGAGGCCGCTCTGGTTGCCGCTGAGGACGCGAACGAGTCCCGACAGCGGCGAGGCGAGCGACCCGACGAGTTTCGCGAGCAGCTCCTGCTTGGGAGGAAGGGCCGCGAGCATCGCGACCTGCGCCCCGTCGACGAGCTTCCCGTCGATGTAGGCGGCTTTGACGGCGACGGGCTTGGTGCCGTCCGAGAACGTCTTGAGCGCCTTGGCGGGCGCCACGGGATCTTCACCGGCGAAGATGACGCCGGTCGGGCCCGCGAGGATCGCGTCGAGCTGCGAGCCGAGGTCGCCCGCCGCACGCTTGAAGAGCGTGTTCTTCACGACGCCGTAGGTGCTGCCGTCCTTACGCAGCTCCGTGCGGAGCTTCGTGATCTCTTCGACGGTCAGGCCCTGGAAGTTGGTGAAGATCAGATTCTTCGAGCTCGCGATCTGCTCGCGGAGCTGGTCGATCGTCGCTTCCTTTTTCGCGGTCGGCATCGTGCACTCCGAGAGAGAAAGAAAAACGCCTCCGCCGACGGGCGAGGCGCACGGGCCGACCGGCGCCTGCGCGCCCGCCGGGAGATCTCTCTCGATTCCGCGTCCTCGGTAGGCCTGCACCCCGGGTGGAGCGCCGATTACCGACCCGAAGGTCGACCTACGGTCATTGGAGCCAACGGCATTTATATCACGGCGGGAGGGTTCGCGTCAAACGCCCGCCGCGCCTAACGATAGTGCTAGCGAGGACCTTCCTGCCCGCACCGGCGCCTTGCAGCAAGCAACCGTGTCTCTCGTCAAGTTGCGGAAAACGGCCTAGACAACCTCCGCAATTTGTGGGAAGTAAGTAGCGGGACGGCGGCGCGCGTCGACCGCGAGGAAGACGCCCACACCCGGCGTCGCCGTCCCACCCTTCCGCCACGACGGCAGGCGCAGCTCCGCCGAGCGCCGCAGAGATGACCTCCGTGAGCGTCGAGCGAGCTGAAGCCGCGTTCTGGGCGAGCTTCTTGCGCAACCGCAACCTCGACGTGACGACCGTCGACGACGGTGCCGTCTCCGTCGCGGGCGGCTATGCCGTGTACGCGACCGGCACGTTCTTGCAGTACGCCATCGGCGCCGGCACGACGCGCTCGCTGCGCGCGGACGACCTCGCGATCGTCGAAGAGTTTTACGCGGAGCGCGGCGCCCCGAGCCGGCTCGAGCTGACCGACGCGGCGATCGCGCGCGACCGCGCGCTGCTCGACGCACGCGGCTACGCCGACGACGGTCTCACGCTCGCGGTGCTCGAAGCTCCGCTCCCGCTCGCGGGCGAGCCGAGCACGGCGGTCGGCACGCGCGTGGTCGGCGATCGCCGCGCGTGGAGCGCGCTCTCCTTGCGCGCGTTCGCCGATACGGTCGCCGGCGACGATGCGGCCGAGACGCTGCGACGCAGTACGCTGCTCTCCGCCGCCGCGGCCAGCGCGCTCGTCGTCGCCACGCTCGACGGCGTCGACGTCGGTGCCGCGGCGGTGCGGCTCGTCGACGACGTCGCGCTCCTGTACGCGGCCGCGGTGCTCCCGGAAGCGCGCGGCCACGGCGTTCACGGCGCGCTGCTCGCGGCGCGCACCGCGTTCGCGCGCACGCGCGGCGCGACGCGTGCCGCGCTCAAGACCGCGGCCGGCGAACCCGCCGAGCGTTCCGCCCTGCGTCACGGCTTTGCACGAACCGCGCTCTTGCGGCACGTCACGCGCGCGCGCTGACGCGCCGCATCAAGGAACGTGGTCGCGGTGCGCGAAGGCCCGCCAGCAGGGTGATGGAGCGCCGAGAACCGATCGTCATTCGCCTGGTCGGCGAGCACGATATCGCGAGCCGCAGCGACGTGACCGCCGCGCTGCAAGCCGCCGGCGACAACCCCGCCGTCATCGTCGATCTGACGAGCGTCGACTATGTCGATTCGACGACGATCGAGGAGCTGTTCCGAGCGATCCGGCGCGCGGGCGCGCTGGGCGGCAAGCTCGCGCTCGTCGCGCCCAACGAACGGCTCGTGCGCATCCTGAGCATTGCCGGCGTCACCCGGCTGGCGCGCATCGTCGACACCCTCGACGAAGCGCGCGCGGCCTTTCTCGCCTAGCGCTACGGCGTGAGCGCGGCGGCGAACGCGCCGCCGGCGCCCGAGCCGCCCGTCGCGATCGTCACCGGCGTGCCGCGATAGGGCGGCGCGAAGATCTCGAGGCTCGGCATGCCGCTGTTCGGGACGAACACGTCGTTCGCGCCGTCGAGGACCAGCGAGACCGGCGTCGAGAGACCGCTGGTCATGGTCACGACCGGCGCGCCGCTGTAGGGCGGCGCGTACTCGGTCACCGTGCTGGCGCCGGCGTTGGCGACGAAGAGGTCGTTCGCCCCGTCGAGCACGACCGACGAGGGTGAAGAGACGCCGCCGCTGATGACGGCCGGCGCGCCGCTGTACGGCGGCGCGTACTCCGCCACGGTGCTGCCGCCCGAGTTGGCGACGAAGAGGTCGCCGACCGGGTCGAGCGCGAGCGCCAGCGGCTCGTTGGTGTTCACGTCCGAAATCGTGGCGACGGGCGCGCTGGTGTAGGGCGGCGCGAACTCCAGCACCGCGTTCTGGCCGATGTCGGCGACGAACAGATCGCCTTGCGCGTCCATCGCCAGTGCGACCGGAGCGGACAGTCCGCTGCTGATCGTGATCGGAGCGCCTCCGTACGGCGGTGCGTACACGGTAACCGTTCCGATGCCGTAGTTGGCGACGAAGAGGTTGCCGTGCGCATCCAGCAAGAGCGCCGCAGGCGCGTTCACCCCGTTGGTGATCGTCGCGCTCGGGGCGCCCGTGTAGGGCGCCGCATACTCGGTCACGGTGGACGCGTTCGCGACGAACAGGTCGTTCGCGGCGTCGACCGCGAGCGCGTCGGGGAACCCGACGCCGTTCGAGATCGTCGCGCTGGGCGCACCCGTGTACGGCGGCGCGTACACCGTGACGGTGTCGGTCGGGTCGTAGTTGGCGATGAACAGCGTCTGGACGTCGTTTTTCACCGCGAACGTCGCGCTGCAGACGGCGCCGGTCGTCGAGCAGGTGCCGTCGGCGTAGCTGGCAGCGAGCGTGAAGGTCTCGCTCTGGCCGTTCGCGCCGGGCGGCGTCAGCACCAGCGTGTTCGGCGCGGCCGCGGTCGGGTTGGTGATGGTGAAACCGCTGCCGCTCTGTGCGCCGGCCGTGAAGGTTGGTGAACCCGGGCCGACGATGACGTTGCCGTCGACGTCGAGCGCTTCGACCACCAGCTTCTGCGCACTGATGCCGTAGAGCGTGAAGCCCGCGTCCTGCGAGCCGTGGACCGCCGGCGCACCGGAGGCGACCTGCAGCGAGGCCGGGATGCCCGAGAGCGTCAGGGCCAGCGTGTTCGCCTGTCCTTGACTGACGGTGAAGCCGACCGTTTGGCCGGCCGAGAGCTCGTTCCCGGTCGCGTTCGGTCCGTCGTAGGTCGCCAGAGCGGCGTCGTACGTCCCGGGCGAGAGCGAGATCGTCAGCGTGCAGATCGTCGTCGCGAGCGACGAGCTGCAGCCGGTCGCGGTCGGCGTCAGGCCGACGGTCTGGTTCAGCACCGTCGCGCCGCCGCTATGCTGCGTCACCTGGAGCGTCATGCTCTGCGTCGCCGGCGAGAGGTAACGCGCCCGGCGAACACCGCCGGTCGTCGTGCTCGCCTTCGGTACGCGGATCGTCACGGTGACCGCGGCGCGTCCGTGTGCCGCCGGTGCGGCACTCGTCGGGGGAGTCGTCGTCACGCTTCGCGCGCCGCACCCGACCAGCACGCACAGAAGCGGCCAGGCGATATGACGCCCGGCAGCGGAGAGATTCACGCCGTCCACGTTAGCGAAACAACGCCAAGATGCCGTGTGCGACGCCGTCAAAATCCCGTTAAGCAGTGCTCCGAAAATGCTGAGGGCGAGCGCGTTTGCGCTCGCCCTCGGCGACCGGTTGGAGGTACGTGCGGCGTTACGCCGTCGCGGCGGTCGACTTGATGCGGGTCGGATCGACCTTCACGCCGGGCCCCATCGTCGAGGTCAGCGTGATCGATTTGAGGTAGGTGCCCTTCGCGGCGGACGGCTTCGCGCGCACGATGGCGTCGAGCAACGTCGCCAGGTTCTCGGTCAGCTGCGCCTCGTCGAACGAAGCCTTGCCGACGATCGTGTGCACGATGCCGGTCTTGTCGAGGCGGTACTCGACCTTACCGGCCTTGATGTCGCGCACCGCGGCCGCGACGTTCGGCGTCACCGTGCCGGCCTTGGGGTTCGGCATCTTCTGCGCGAGGATACGGCCGAGCTCCTTACCGATCGAGGGCATCATGTCGGGCGTCGCCACCGCGACGTCGAAGTCGGCGAAGCCGCCCTTGACGCGCTCGATCAGATCCGCTTCGCCGACCACGTCGGCGCCGGCGGCTTCGGCCGCCTTCGCCGCGTCGCCGCGCGCGAACGCGATCACGCGCACGGTGCGACCGGTGCCGTGCGGCAGGTTGACGGTGCCGCGCACGTTCTGATCGGACTTCTTGGGATCGACGCCCAACCGGACGTGGATCTCGATCGTCTCGTTGAACTTCGCGGTCGCGTTCTTCTTCACGAGCGCCGCCGCTTCGGAGGGATCGTAGAGCCGCTCGCTGTCGAACGCGGCCACCAGGTTGCGGAACCGCTTGCCGGGCTTACGCATCTACTTGGCCTCCACGTTGACGCCCATCGAGCGGGCGGTGCCGGCGATGATCAGTGCGGCGGCGTCGATGTCGTTGGCGTTGAGGTCGGGCATCTTGGTCTGCGCGATCTCACGGACTTGCGCTTGCGTCAGCGTCCCGACCTTGTTGCGGTTGGGTTCCTTCGAGCCCGATTCGAGCCCGAGCGCGCGCTTGATCAAGAACGACGCCGGCGGCGTCTTCGTGATGAACGTGAACGTACGGTCTTCGTAGACCGTGATCACGACCGGGATGATGAAGCCTTCTTGGGCCTTCGTGCGGTCGTTGTACTGCTTGCAGAAGTCCATGATGTTGAGCGAATAGGGGCCCAACGCCGGACCGACGGGCGGCGCAGGTGTCGCCTTCCCGGCGGGAAGAGCAAGTCCGATCTTCCCGACGACTCGTTTTGCCATGAGTTGTCCTTTCGAAGGGCTCGAGCGCAGCTCGAGGCCATCTCCCCCGCTGGTGAACACGCCGGCCGCCGGGGTGCCTCGGCCGGGCGCAACGCTTCAGTCTATCACGCGCGCAGGAGGGTGGGCAAGGCACCTGTCGCGCCCCGATCGAAGCGCGGGACACGCAGCACCTGCTTGCTCCGCTCGTGGCCATCTCACTCGCCGCTCGAGTCAGGTGAGGTTCCTCATTCCGCATTCCTGCGGATGGGAACTCGGGCGTCTGGACCGAAGGGCGGCCCATGGCGGGAAAACGTTCGTTCCTGGCAGCGCTTGGCTGCTTTCTTTTCGCTCTCTGCGCTCGTGCTGGTGCACAGAGTGGCCAGGCAATGCTCAACGGCGTCGTCGCCGCGAGCGACGGTGCGCCGGTCGCCCGGGCGATCGTCTCGGGCGGGGGTGCCAGCACGCGCACCGACGCGAACGGACGCTTCACGCTGGGATGTCCCGCCGCGACGCTCGACGTGCGGGTCGAGCACGGCGGGTTCCGGCCGACGCGCATCCTCGGCGTGCCGTGCACGCGGCCGCTGACCGTTCGGCTCGCGGCGGCGACGCTGACGTCGATCGGCGAGGTCTCGACGAGCGCCGATCGCGTGCCGATGAACCTCTCGCCGGAGTCGATCGTGGTCGTCGACCGCGCGCGCATCGACGATCAAGGCGCGATCCAGTGGAACCAGCTGCTCGACCAGACGCCGGGCGCGGTCTCGGCACACACCGGCACCGCGAATCCCGCCGATCCGGGCGCGCAGACCTCACCGAACTTGCGCGGCACGCTCGACTACGAGAAAACGACGCTGATCGACGGACACCCGGTCGCCAACGGCAGCCACGGCGACTACGTCACCACCTTCCTGACCACGTACCTGATCGAGGACGTCGAGATCGCCAAGGGTCCGGGCGCCGACGCGCCGCTGGTCGTCAACGGCATCGGCGGCTCGATCAACTTCCGCACCTTCGATCCGACGCGCACGCTGACGACCAACTTCGACGTCGGTTACGACGGCTACGGCGGGACGATCTTGCACGGCGCGATCTCGAACACGATCGGCAAGCTCGGCTTCTATCTCGGGTACGTCGACTGGACGACGTCGGGACCGCTGGACAACGAGCCGACCGACATCACGCTGCCCAACGGCTCGACGATCGCGGGGATCGGCACCGTCGGCGGGACGACCTCGGCCAAGACCGCGCCGGGCGGCGCCTATCCGGTGCCCGGTTCGATCGGCGGCCCCGGCTCGCCGTACCCGAAGCTCGTCGCCTGCTGTGAGGACGTCGGCTCGTGGTACGACGCGCGCGGCGAGTTGGCGAAGCTGCGCTACGGCTTCTCCTCCTCCAGCTCGCTGACGGTCGCGTTCCTGGGCACGCACGCCGGGTTCGACAACGACGGCGCACAGCTGCAGCAATTCCAAACGGTCACCGCGGCCGGTGTGCCGGTCGACCTCAACCCGACCTCGCACGCACCAGAGAACGTCACCGAGTACGAGAACGAGCCGATGTTCGAAGGCGAGTTCCGCACCGCACCCTCGCCGAACGACACGCTGATCGCGCGCTACTACACGCTCGACATCGATCGTCTCTCCGGGAACTACGCCGATCCGTCGCCGACCGTGCCGTACAGCGGCACCTTCTTCCTGAGCGGCAGCGCGCCGCTGACCAACGGCACCAGCGTTCCCGTCGCCGGCCCCTACAGCGTCACGATTCCCAACATCTACACGCGCACGGCCGAAGAGGACAAGCTGCACGGCGGCTCGTTCGAAGAGGACCACGTCGCGGGCCCGGTGACGCTGACGCTCGCGATCGACCGTTGGAGCGCGACGACCGACGCCTACTCGATCGGGACCAGCAGCAGCGGCAAGCCGACGTACACGCCGACCATCGCGGCCGGCTCCTCGCAGACGATCACCTCGTACTTGCTGCGCGGCGCGTGGACGCTCGACCCGCGTGACGACCTGACGCTGGCGAACTACCTGACGACCTACGCCGACCACGTGC
Organism: Candidatus Sulfotelmatobacter sp.; assembly: GCA_035504415.1. Taxonomy (NCBI): domain Bacteria; kingdom Pseudomonadati; phylum Acidobacteriota; class Terriglobia; order Terriglobales; family Candidatus Korobacteraceae; genus Candidatus Sulfotelmatobacter; species Candidatus Sulfotelmatobacter sp. The sequence continues at coordinate 150,003 of DATJRY010000005.1, forward strand.
CGACCGCGTTCACCGTCAGCGGGCCGGTCTTCGCGACCGAGACGGTCGGTCACGACGACCCGCGCTTGGGCTTCACCCACCGCTTCACCCAGAACGCGATCGGGCGCTTCGCGATGGGCTCGACGATCACGGTCCCCAACATGGGGCTGGTCAGCGTGCCGAACTCCGCGCCGGTCTTCACCAGCTCGTCGTCCGGCTCGTACTACACCGACACCCGCAACGCCGGCAACCTATTGCCCGAAACGGCGTGGGGGTACGATCTGGGCAGCGACGTCCGGCTGCACACCGACGCGGTTCTCTCGTTCGACGCCTACGAGACGACGCTGCGCAACCAGTTCGTCTCCGCCGTCGCGCAGACGGGGACGCTGGCGCCGCCGGGCGGCGGTACGCCGGTCCCGGTCTACACGACCATCAACGAGAACCTCGCGCACGCGCGCTTCGACGGGCTCGAAGCATCGTACCGCCAGGATCCGCGCGTCGGCTTCGGCTACGTCGCGCAGGGCGCGCTGGTGCGCTCGTACACCTACGACGTCTCGCCGGCGACGTATTTGGCGGCCGGCAAGCTGCAGAACCAAGCCGTCATCCCGAACATCAACTACACCTCGACCGGTACCGGCTACAACGGCATCTCGAACAAGGGGATCCCGTACGCCGACGGCTACGGCGAAGTGCACTACCGCGCCGCCGACGGGAAACTGGCGCTGCTCGGGCTCACCTACTACGGCAACAACAACTCGTGGAACGAGCGCGCGTTCACCGTCGGCACCGCGGCGTTGCGCGTGCCGATCGCGCGCGCCGCCTCGCTGCAGCTGACGATCGACAACCTCTGGAACACCTATCCGGGGACGGCGATCCTCTCCTATCAAGGCGTGGCGGTCCCGGTCATCGGCGCGCAGGTGGGGCTGACCAACGCGCTGCCGTACGGGCCGCGCGTGGTCCGGCTCGACCTGCATCTCGGCAACGCGCGGTGATCGCCGGTGCCGTGACGGCCGGCCTATTGACCGTCATCGTCGCCGCCGATCCGGGGACGAGCGCGCGCGGCGCGGTCGTTCGCGCCGGCACCGCGCGCGCCGTCGTCGGCGAGGGCGGACGCGCGCGGCTGGGTCTGGCGCCCGGGACGTACGACCTCACGGTGACCAAGCCGGGCTTCGCGCCCGCGCACGCGCGCGTGGTGGTGCGGACCGACGGCGACCGCGTGCGCGTCGCGCTGCACCTCGCGCCCAGCTCGGCGCTGCGCACGATCGGCGCCGTCTCCGCCGCCGAGCGCGGCGCGTCGAATACCTCGCCGGTCCCCGAGACCACGGTGCCGCGCGAAGCCTACCGTGACATGAGCCAGCCCGGCCTGGACGACGTGCTCACGCAGAAGCCGGCGCTGGCGATCGATCGCGCCGGCCGCGGATTGAGCGCCGACGACGCGCCGCCGGTCGCGCTGGTGCGCGGCGGGACGCCGCTCGAGACGCAGACGCTGATCAACGGCGTCCCGGTCGAGCCCGCGACCACGCGCGCGCTGGCGCTGACCGCGATCCCGACCTTCGTGCTGCAAGAGCTCGAGGTCGAACCCGGCGCGAGCGCGCCGCTGCCGACGATCGACGGCGCGGTGAACGGCAGCCTGAACCTCCGTTTCGCGGAGCCGGTGCCGGTGTTGCGCGCGCTGCCCGAGCAAGGCTTCGACGGACGCGGCGGCAGCTTCAGCGACCTGACCGGCGGCGGCGCGCTCGACGGCGGTCAGGTCGCGTTCGGCCTCGCCGCGGCGATCGACGGCGAGAACGGCGACGTGGCGGCGACGAACGTCCTGCAGCGCGCGGCGCTGCTCACGACGCGCGCGGCGCTCTCGCCGAGCGGCACGCTCACCCTGACGGGCTACGACGAGTCCGACACCGACGAGCTCGACCAGAACCATTTCGCGTTCAGCGAGGCCGAGTACCGGCTCGACGGCGCGCAGAGCGCGCTGCTCGCGCGTGCGTGGCACGTCGAGGACGAACGCGACGGCGTGGCGGCCGGCGATCCGCTCGAGATCGCGACCGACGATCGCCTCACCGGCGGCCAGCTCGAGCTCGACCGCACCGTGGGCGGCAGCTTGTTTTCGGCCGGCGTCACGACCACCGGCGACGAGGGGACCGCCGCGGGCGCGATCGTCGTTCCCGCCGGCTCCTCGCAGACGGTGACGACCGCGTTTCTGCGCGCCATCCTGCACGCGGGCACGCGCTGGAACGTGCAGCTGACGGGCTACGACGTCGACGCGCGTACCGTGGTGCCCGGCCGCGTCGACGACATCTCCGGCCTGGCGGGCCGCGCCGGCCTCGCGTACCGCCTCACCGATCGGCTGACGCTGCGCGCGTCGAGCGGCGCCGGCTTCACGCCACCCTCACTGGTCGCGCTGGCCGGCGTGCGCGGACCGCTCGGCGTCGAGGCCGCGCTCACCGACGACGTCGGGCTCGACGCCCACGTCATCGACGCGCATACGACGCTCTCCGCCGACGTCTTCACCCAGACGGGCAACGACCGGCTGGTCGAAGAGCTCGGCCCCGATCCCTGGGTCGACGCCGGCCCGTTCACCCGGCACGGCGCCGAGTTCTCGCTGGCGCGTTTCGTGCCGGCCGGCTTCGGCTACGTGCTGCAAGCCTGGACGGCGAGCGAGACGCCCAGCCTGGCCGGCTCGATCGGCGACGTCGCCTCCGGCAACACGCACGGCTACGCGGAGGCCTCGTACCATTGGCGCAACGGCTCGCGCTTCTCGTTCGGCGCGACGTACTACGGCGCCGACCCGCTGCTGGCGCAGCGCGCGGCGGTGCTGCTCAACAGCAACCTGGAGATCCAGCTCGGCCGGCGCGGCAAGATCCAGTTCGATCTCGAGAACCTCAACAACCAGCGCCTCGCAATCACGTCGCTCGCCGTCCCGGTGCTCGCGGCTCGCAACGCGTTCGCGCCGGCGCCGCGCACGTTTCGCATCGTCATCCGCCGCTCCGTGGGCCGAACCGGCACCGACAACGGATAAACTCGCAGCACGAAGCATCACGCGCGATCGATCCCGAGCTTACTCCGGCATGAGCACCTACTCAGGCGCTTCGTATTCCCAGCGCCCAACTTCGTGATATTGGCGAACGTCGTCAGCTGCAGCGGGATCGCCATAGTAACGCTCGACGATGCTAACGATCGCGTCGACCTGCTCCGCATCCAGTCGCCCGAGCGTGCGAGTAAGATCTCCTTGATCGACGGCCCGCGCCGAGTCGAGCTTCATCAACACGAGATACGCGAGCGGAATTACGCGTTCACCGTTCCGGTCGCGCACCGCGGGCGCTTCGAATGCCGCTCGTACCCACGGCTGCGGCGAAGTGATGAGCCCCAACGAGCATCATGGAAGCGTCTCCGAAGACCGACGCGATCATGTCGACTCCTCGCGAAGGCGGCTGTTCCAAAAGGAAGCGGAGATCGCTGCCGGAACCGCGCGTCGCCTTCCGGAACGCGCGCTCGATGTACCACCGGCGCCGGGCAGCCGCGCTGGTGACCTCGATCCGCGTGCGAGCGTGCGGAGCGGTCGTGAGTCGATGCTTCGACGCGAACACCTGCGCCCCCGGCAAGCGCGGCTATGGAAGCGGGGCGTTCTTCGGCGGCCGGAGCGGCGCGGTGATGGCGGCGTCGAACGCGAGCACGATCTTGCCCCGAGCTTTCCGCCGCGCGAGCTCGACATAGGCGTCGCGGAGCATGCCAAACGGATAGATCGCCGAGAGCGGCATGACGATCTCGCCCCAAGCGATCGCGTCGGCGGCGCTCGCCAACGTCTCACGCGACGCCGCGGCGGCCGACCCGTCGGTCTTGGCCCCCACCCGCGCCGCCGCTGTATGATCGATGATCGTGTCGATCCGCTCCGGCGCGACACCGAGGGTGACGGCGAGGTCGACGTACCCGCCGCCGAAGAGATCGATGAACGCGTTGATTCCGTGCGGAGCAGCGGCTCGCAACCGCTCCGCAAGGCCGTCGCCGTACGCGACCTGCTCGACGCCCACGGAACGGAGAAACGCTCCGTTCTCGTCGCCGGCGATGCCGATCACCCGCGCGCCCGCCCGTCGTGCGAGCTGCACCGCGAGCGATCCGACGCCGCCCGCGGCACCACTGATCGCAACGACGTCGCCCGGCTTCAACGCGACCGCGCGCACAGCGGCGACGGCGGTCGTCGCCACCACGAACAAGCTGCCCGCCCGAAACCAATCGAGTGCCGGCGGCTTGGCGATCAGCTGCGCCGCGCTGCTCTTGACGTACTCGGCTTGCGCCGAGCGCTCTTCTGACCAACCGAGGACCTCGTCGCCCGCTTTGAACGCGGTGACGCCGGCTCCGACCGCATCGACGTGCCCGGCAAAATCGGTACCCTGACCGAAGGGGAACGCCTTCGGAAACACGTCCTTGAGAAAGCCTTCGCGTATCGCGATCTCGCCGGGGTTCGTGCCTGCGGCAACGACGCGCACGACGATCTCGCCCGGCCCGGGCACCGGCTTTGCGACCTCGACGATCGCGAGCTGATCGACTCCGCCGTAGGCGGAGAGCTGCACCGCTTTGGGCATGACATGCTGCCCTTCTGGCGCGTGCCGCGCGCCCCTCTTTCGATTTCCGGCGCGCGCATCTGGGTATCCGCCACGGTATGAACGGTCGCGCGGGCTTCGTGCGTGTGCGAGGCGCGCGCGAGCACAACCTCAAGAACGTCGACGTCGTCATTCCGCGTGACGCGCTGGTCGTCTTCACCGGCGTCTCCGGCTCCGGGAAATCGTCGCTTGCATTCAGCACGCTGTATGCTGAAGCGCAGCGGCGGTACCTCGAGTCGGTCTCGCCGTACGCGCGCCGGCTCTTCCACCAGATGGCGGTCCCGGAGGTCGACGAGATCGACGGCCTGCCGCCGGCCGTCGCGCTGCAGCAGCAACGCGGTTCACCGACGACGCGTTCATCGGTCGGCAGCGTGACGACCGTCTCGAACCTGCTGCGCATGCTCTATTCGCGGGCGGGCGAGTACCCGCGCAAGCAGCCGCATCTCGCGGCGGAAGCCTTCTCACCGAACACGCCCGCCGGCGCGTGTCCGCGCTGTCACGGTCTGGGTCGCATCTACGATGCGACTGAGCGCTCGATGGTCCCCGACGACACGCTGACGATCCGCGAGCGCGCGATCGCGGCGTGGCCGACGGCCTGGCACGGGCAGAACCTCCGCGACATCGCGACGACGCTCGGCTACGACGTGGATCGCCCGTGGCGCCAGCTGCCGAAGAAAGATCGCGACTGGCTGCTGTTCACCGATGAGCAGCCGACGGTTCCGGTTTACGCGGGCTACACGCCGAGCGAAGTGCGCCGCGCACTCAAGCGCCGAGAAGAGCCCAGCTACCAAGGCACCTTCACCGGCGCCCGGCGGTACGTGCTGCAAACGTTCGCGACCACCCAGAGCGCGCTGATGAAAAAACGGGTCGCGCGATACCTCGTGAGCGGCGAGTGCCCGCTCTGTCACGGCAAACGGCTGCGCCGCGAAGCGCTCTCGGTGCGCTTCGCCGGTCGCGACATCGCCGAGACGGCGCGGCTGCCGCTGGCGGAGCTGCACGCGATCATGCGGCCGTACGCCGCCGCCGACGACGCCGTCGTACGGCGGATCGCGGAGGACCTCGTCGCGCGGCTCGCGGTGATGCTCGATCTCGGGCTCGGCTATCTGACCGTCGAGCGCAGCACTCCGACGCTCTCGCCCGGCGAGCTGCAGCGCCTTCGTCTCGCAACCCAGGTGCGCTCCAACCTCTTCGGCGTCGTCTACGTGCTCGACGAACCATCCGCCGGGCTTCATCCGGCCGACACCGAGGCACTCCTCACGGCGCTCGACAGCCTCAAAGCGGCGGGGAACTCGCTCTTCGTCGTCGAGCACGACCTCGACGTGATTCGCCACGCCGATTGGATCGTCGACGTCGGTCCTGCCGCGGGCCAGCACGGCGGCAGCATCCTCTACAGCGGTCCGCTCGAGGGTCTGCGCGCGATCGAGGCGTCGCACACGCGGCGCTACCTCTTCGGCCACGACGCCGGCGCGCGCCGCAGCCCGCGCGTCGCGCGCGCGTGGCTCGAGCTGGCCGGCGTCACGCGCCATAACCTGCGCAATCTCGAGGTCGCCTTCCCACTGGGCACATTCACGACCGTGACCGGCGTCTCGGGCTCCGGCAAGTCCAGCCTCGTGAGCCAAGCGCTGGTCGACCTGGTCGAGGCGCGGCTCGGGCATCAGCCGGCATCCGACGAGTTCGAAGACGCGGCAGACTTCTTGCGTGTGCCGGACGCGCCCAGCGGAGGCCGCATCGTGCGCGGCATGGAGCACGTCAAACGACTCGTGTGCGTCGATCAGAAGCCGATCGGCCGAACGCCGCGCTCCAACCTCGCTACCTACACCGGTCTCTTCGACGGCGTCCGCAAGCTGTTCGCAGCGACGAAGCTCGCTCGCTCACGGCGCTACGATGCTGGCCGCTTCTCCTTCAACATTCCAAAGGGTCGCTGCGCGACCTGCGAGGGGGAAGGCTTCGTCATGGTCGAGCTGCTGTTTCTGCCGAGCGTCTACGCACCGTGTCCAACCTGTCACGGCGAGCGCTACAACGCGGCGACGCTCGAGGTTCGCTATCGCGACAAGTCGATCGCCGACGTGCTCGCGTTGACGGTCGACGCCGCCTGGGACTTCTTCGCCGACGCGCCGCAGGTGTGCCGCTCGCTCGCGGTCCTACGCGAGGTCGGTCTGGGGTATCTGCGACTCGGCCAACCCGCGACCGAACTGTCCGGCGGGGAGGCGCAACGAATCAAGCTCGCAGCCGAGCTGCAGCGCACCCAGCGCGGCGACACCCTCTACGTGCTCGACGAGCCGACGACCGGCTTGCATCCCGCCGACGTGGAGAGGCTGATGACGCAGTTGAACGGGCTGGTCGAGGCCGGTAACACGATCGTCGTCGTCGAGCACGACCTGCGCGTCATTGCCGGCAGCGACTGGATCATCGATATCGGTCCGGGCGCGGGCGCAGAGGGTGGACGCGTGGTGGCGGCGGGACCGCCGGCGACCCTCGCCGCCGCCGCAGCCAGCCGCACCGCCCCGTATCTCGTGCGCTATCTCGGTTCGTGAACGGCCCAGCCGGCAGACGTCAGCTCCGCAAATCCGGTCGCAGCACGAGCACCGGTGAGGGATGGGGCAGCTCGTCGTCGAGCGTCGGCTGCGTATGCAGGCCGTCGGCCAGCACGGCGGCCTGCTGTGCCAAGCCGGCGACGGCCGCACCCGCACCCGGCGCGATCGGGTAGCTCCACGTCGGACGGCCCTCGGTCGCGCGAATGAGATCGTCGTACGGTACGTCGGGCGCTTGCGGCGTGCGCAGGCCCAGCGCGTAGTGGGCGAGATAGTTCTTCAGCGCGCCCATCGTCGAGCGGAACCGCAGCCAGCGCTGGTTCTCCCAGTCGATCCCCGGAGGCAGCGGCGGCCGCTGCGGTGAGAGGACGCTGGGGTTCTCGAAGTGCTGGACCATCAGCGCGCCCGCGGCCGAGCCGCGCTTCTCGAGCCGCTCGAGGATCGCCGGCGGCATGTCGAGGTTGAGCCCGCCTTCGTCGGCCGCGAGGAACACGGTCGCGATGCGGTCGCGGAAGCCGGGCAGCACGCTCTGCGTGTTGTCGCCCCAGTTCTGCGCGGCGCCGAAGACCGCGCCCAGAAACTGCGGCACGGTGGCGAAGCGGTTGAAGACCGGCAAACGGCCCGCACTGTTGCGGGCGATCATGTACACGTTCTCGGCCTCGTTGGGGCGCTGCGGATGGTTGGGCGGAAACGCGGCCAGTGAGATGCCGAACGTCGGCCAGCGCGGCAACGGCGAGTCGAACAGCGTGATCGGGAAGTTGCTCGAAATGCCGCCGTCCGAGAACCAGACGCGTTCGAGGTCGCGAGTCACACCCGGCTGGGCTTGCGAGAAGTCGGCGGCCCACAGTGGGACGGCGCTGAGCAAGACCGGGAACGCCAGGCTCATCCGCGTCGCGAAGACGACCGGCAGATCGCCCATCAGCGGCAACGCCAGCTTGGGTGCGTAATGCGCGAAATTCGCCGCCTCTTGCGGCGTCGCCGGCGGCCGCGAGCGCTTCACCATCCAATCGACGACGTAGTCGGGAAAGTACGGCTTGAGCTCGGCGGGGTCGAAGAAAAAGACCCGCGTCGTCACCGGGAAGTTGTACGGACGCCCCCACGTGAGGTTGGTGGTGATCATCTCGAGGTTGACGTCGGGATCGTCCGGGAGCTGCGTCAGCCCGTCGGCGACGACGTCGCGCTTCGCGTCCCAGAGCATGCCGAACGTCAGCGGGATCGTCGGGTCCGCGATGCCGGCCGTCCGGTCGAGCTCGTTCGCGAGCCACGTGCTCAGCGCGATGGGGTTCGCGCGATTCGCTTCGTCGACGCCCGTCACGATGCCGAAGCCGTTGGCCTGCAGCTTGCGCAGCACGTCGCGCACCAGCGCGACGGCGACGGCAATCGTGATCCCGGCGACGACGGCGAGCGTGGCGACGATCAGCCCGATCACCCACGCCCAGGTCGCCAACGCGTTTTGCGTGCGCAGCACCACGGCCAACAGGACGACGCCCGGCACCGCGCCGAGCAGCGAGGCCAACGGATACGCCCACAGGAGCCCGAGCCATTTCGCCACGACGGCCGGCTGAAAGCGCGGACGGCCGGCGAGCGCGGTCAGGATCTTGAACAGCGACGCCGTGCTGGTGCTGGGCACGAACAGCCGGAACAACCGGTTGTCTTGCATCAACCAGCCGGGAATGGCGCCGATCCGCTCGAAGCCCGCCGTTGAACCGCCGGCGGCGCGGCAGCGTTCGGCCGCGGCGGTCAATGCCGCCGCGATCGCCCCCGCCGACGTGCCGCCGACGTTCTTGAAGACGAACGTCTTGGCGATCTCGACGACGGCCGCGGGATAGATGATCCCGCTGGTGATCCCGCCCTTCATCACGATGTCGCAGAACCGTGGCATAGGCACACCCCTTCACCCCGTACGCGAGTTCGAACGCAGGCTTGCACGGGCGAACCGAGCTGCCCTGCCCTCGTTCGCATGTGCGATCGCGGTACTGGCGTGTGGCGCGGCCGCGCCGTCGCCGAGCGTACGCGCCGTCGCGGTCGTGGCTCGGCTGGACTACGTCGACGACGAGACGCGCACGTTCGTCGCGTCGGCGTACGACCTCGCGCAGACGCGGCGGATCCACGTCCACGTCGAGATGCACTTCCGCACGACGTCAGCGCAGCGAACGACCGTCGCGAGCCCCGGCGGCTACGCCCTCGCGGCTACCGGGACGTTGAGCTGGAGCGCGTCGGGCTTTCCCAACCTGTACGGCACGAGCCACGCCGAAGCGGGTTCCTGCGACAACACCAGCGGTTCTGTGCCGGCCGTGCTGCACGTCAGCCGCGGTGGCGGCGTGGGCGCGATCGACGTCCAGCCGGCGCAGACGAACGTTCCCGACGGCTTGCACGCATGCCCGCCCTTCGTCGTCAACTACGACGGCGGGGCATCGGCCGGCAGCGCCGTGTACGGCAGCGTGACCGAGACCGAACGGTACGGCGATCCGCCACCGGTCCTCACGCCGGACCAGGCCGGCCCGCTGCTCGTGCTGCTCGAACGCACGCGCTCGAGCGTGGGGCCGAACGCCCTCGACGAGCGGCTCACGATTCGCGGGACGATCGAGTTCGCTCAGTAACCACCCTGTAACCACCGCCGGGTACCGTCGAGTCGTGCCCAGGCCTGGCGGCCGCCACGGTCACTACCTCATCCAACGGAGTGCGACATGCAACAGATCCTCACGGTTGCGGGCGGCCTCATCGCCGTCTACATCATCCTCGCCTTGATCGTCTCGCAGGTCGTCGAGTGGATCAACACCACCTGGAACATGCGCGGAAAGCTCTTGTACAAGGGCATTCTCGAGATGCTCTCGGCACGCCGCAACGCGGGTGGTTCCGGGCAAACGCTCGTCACCGAGATCTACGCGCACCCGCTGGTCGGCAATCTCGGTCTCAAGCAGAAACCCAGCTACATCGGAGCGCGCACCTTCACGGTCTCGCTGATCGCCGCGCTGCGCACGCTGCCGGCCCAGCCCGGGAAACAACTGCCGCCGGTACCGAATCTGAGCGCGGACGGGGTGGCGCTGTTGAACGACCTCCAAGCACGCGTCGCCGCCGTCTTCGCACCGAACGATCCGGTCGGCAAGAGCTTGGGCCTGGTCATCGAGCAGACCGAAAACGTCTACGAGAGCGTCCTGGGGTCGATCGACGCCTGGTTCAACGCGCAGATGGACCGGATCACCGGGACCTTCAAGCGCTACTCGGCCTACTTTCAGATCGGCCTCGCGGCGATCATCGTCTACGTGCTGCGGGTCGACACGCTCGCACTCGTCGGCCAGCTGAACACATCGTCCGCGGCCCAGAGCGCGATCGCGGTGGCGCAAGGCCTGCAGAACGGCACGACCTCGCTCGACGCCGCGCTTCAAGCCCTGGCGAAATACGACGTCATCCCCTCGAACCTCACCTTTCCCGCCGCATGGCAGCCGCCGCACGACGTGAAGGTGTGGGTCGGGATGGCGATCACCTGGTTCGCGATCCTGCTCGGCGCGCCGTTCTGGTTCGACGTGCTCAAGCGGTTCACGCCGGTCCGGCTGACGGGTCCGAAGATCGATCCGCAAGCCGCGGCCCAAGGCGACCAGCAAGCCGTGCCCTCGCCGCTGGCCGGACCGGCGGCCCCCTAAGTCGCCGCCCCCGCCGCCCGGCGCGCGACGATCACCGCGTCGCCGGGATGGGGCTCGTGGGCGGCGTCGGCCAGCTGCGCACGGCGCGCCAGCACCGTGCGCGCGTTGAGCGAGCCCTTATCGGTGATCTCGCCCGCGTCGAGCGCGGGCGGTTCGACCAACAGCAGCAGCCGCGCGATGCGCGTCGCGCTTCCGGTCGCTTCGGCGGCGAGCGCGTCGAGCATCGCGGCCAGCTGTGCGCGCAGCGCGGGGCTGGCGCACACGGCGGCCAGCGGCGCGTCGGCCGGCACGTCGGTCGCCAGCGCGCGCGCGCGAGCCGGATCGACGAACGCCAGCGCCACGATCTCGTCGCGATTCGGACCCGAGAGCACCGCGTCGGTCAGCAGTCCACCGAAGCGCGCGACCAGCCGCGTGCGCAGCGGCCCTGCGCTCACCCACGTCCCGGTCGCGAGCTTGAAATCCTCGGCGATCCGCCCGTCGAAGAAAAAGCCCTCCTCCGGCCGCGCCTCGTCGACGAAGCGCAGCGCGTCGCCGATGCGATAGAACCCGTCCTCGTCGAAGGCTTCGCGCGTGCGGACCGGATCGCGAAAGTAGCCGGGCGTGATGTTGTCGCCGCGCAAGCGCAGCTCGAGCTTGCCGTCGACCGGGACCAGCTTTGCCGTCACGCCCGGGATCGGCACGCCGACGTAGCCGGGTCCCGGTGCGAACCACGGCGCGGCCAGCGCCGCCGGCGCCGTCTCGGTCGAGCCCAAGCTGGTCGTCATCAGGATGCGCTCGCCGGTCGTCGCGACCGCCAGCTCCTGCAGCGCGTCCCACAGGTGCGGCGAAAGCCCCGCGCCGGAGTAGAACAGCACGCGCAGCCGCGAGAAGAATCGCTGCGCCAACGCCGGGTCGCGGCGCAGCGCGTCGATCAGCAGCTCGTAGCCTTTGGGGACGTCGAAGTAGATGGTCGGCGCCACCTCGCGCAGCGCGCGCACCGTCTCGCCGAACAGCGCCGGCGCGGGCTTGCCGGGGTTGACGTAGAGCGTCCCGCCGTTGGCCAGCACGATGCCCACGTTGTGATTGCCGCCGAAGGTATGGTTCCACGGCAGCCAGTCCAGGATCACCGGCGGCTCGTCGGTCAGGAACGCGAGGAAGCCTTGGATCATACGCTGATTCGCGCACAGCATCCGGTGCGTGTTGACGACGCCTTTCGGCGTCCCGGTCGAGCCCGACGTGAAGAGGATCTTCGCGATCGTGTCGGGGCCGACGGCAGCGTGCGCGCGGGCCAGCGCCGCGCCGGGCTCGGCCGCCAGCAGCGCGGCGAACGGCGTCGTCGCGCGCGCCGGATGCGGGGCCCGCGAGGTGACCAACTCCGCGTCGGGCGGCACGGCAGCGTCGATCGCGGCCGCGTAGGCCGCGCCGTCGCTCGCGTAGACCAGCCCCGGCGTCACCACCGCGAGCACCTCACGCAGCTTGCGGTGATCGGTCGAGACCAGCGAGTACGCGGTCGAGATCGGCGCGTACGGAACGCCGGCGTAGAGCGCGCCCAAGCCCAGCAGCGCGTGATCGACGGCGTTCTCCGAGAGGATGGCGACGCCGCGCTCGGCGGTGAGACCACGGTCGATCAACGCGGCGCCGATCGCGCGCGCCGCCGCCAGTGCCTGCGCGTACGTGACCCGCCGCCAGCCCTCGCCGTCGCGCTCGGCGACGAAGGCGCGCTCGGGCGCCCGGGCGGCCCAGTGCTCGAGGTGATCGGTCAGCCGGGCCGCGTAGGGACCCAGCGGCTCGCGGTTGCGCACGATGCGCGTGCCGTCGGAACGCCGCTCGACCTCGACCGCGCGCGAACCCAGCCGAACCGAGCGCACCTGGTGCATGCCGCGACTATCCGGCGCGAGCACGAGCACTTCCCGCTCGCGCTCGCGCCGGGGCGCCGTCAGTCGTCCTGGCTGTTCTTGGCCGTGAAGCTGAAGGTGGCCGGCCCGTCGTCCCAGGTCGTCGACGAGTGGTCGAGCCACATCGAGCCACCGACCGTCCCGCCCATCGGAACGTTGAAGGTGTACGGCCCGAACTGACAGTTCTGACTCGACTGGTCGTCGTTGTCGTACTGCGTCTGCGTGATCGAGAACTCGATCGAGAGGTCCTGGGCCAGCGTCGCGTCGACCGTGTACATGACGTTGTACTTGCCCGGGTTGTCGCAATCGATCCCCAGCGAGTTGAACACCTGACCGGGGCTGAGCGGGATCGACTGCTGGTCCGGTCCGATGCTGACGTTCTGCGTGCTCTCGAACCACGCGCTGTGCTGTCCGTTGTAGGTGTAGAGGATGTCGAGCCGCCGGAAGATGTCGGATGGCGGCTGCAGCGCGAGGTCGACGACGATGTTCGCGTTCGACGCCGTCAACGTGACCGTCTTCGACGTCGAGTACTCGTAGTTCTCGTAGAGAACCTGAGCGCTGATGTTGTACGAACCGATCCCGACGTGCTGGAGCTTGTAGGCGCCGTTGCCGTCGGTGTAGGCGTCCATCCCGTCGTACAGCTTGACGTAGGCGTTCTTGACGGCCTGGCCGTTGACCGTCACCTTGCCCGAGACGCTGCCCCAGGTGATGACCTGCTTCCAGCGCGAGACCGTGTACTGCTCGGGGTGCGCGTCGAGGAACTGCAGCGGCTCGGCGTACCCGAGCACGCCGAAGGGCGGCGCCTTCCACCAGCGGATGTTGTCGGGGCTGACGGCGTTGGCGTTGCCCGGCGTCTGCCAGGCGTTCGAGCCGTAGCCGTTGGCGGCGTTGTCGAAGGCGAAGGTGTTGAGCAGCTGATCGGTGATGTCGCTCGCGATCGCGGTCGAGATGAACGGGATCTCGGAGATCCAGCCTTCCGCGTCGAGCACGTCCTGCTGGAAGATCCCGTTGAGGATGTTACCGCCGGTCGCGCGCTCGTCTTGCGTGTAGAAGAACAGCCCGTCGAGCATCTCCGGCCCGACCAGCGCGCCTTGCGCGACCGCGCTCGGCGTGAGGTCGCCTTCGGTGACGTATTGGTTGGTCGTCTCTTGGTGCACGCCGTTCTGGTGCATGCAGTACCAGACGAACGACGAGCAGACCGCCGGGATCGTCCCGGCCGCCCAGCCGGCGTCGGCCGGCGCGGTGTAGGTGAGCGCCATCTCGGGCTTGGTGTAGCAGTAGAACCGGTAGTGCGCTTTCGGCGCGACGACGACGTTGCCGTTGGCGTCGACCTGTCCGCCGTGGCTGCGCGCGTAATCGGCGACGGTCATCAGCTTGGCGCGGGTCGCCGCGCTCTCGGGATCCGGCTTGACGACCAGCGGCGGCGTCAGCACGAACTGATCGTTGTCGGTGTTGCCGATCGCCTCGGCGTCGAAGCCGGCGATGCTGTACTTCTTCCCGTTGGGGTCGATCCAGGTCTCGCCGTTGAGCGCCGCGTCGATCGTCTGGGTGACCGAACCCGGCCACAAGTAGGTCAGCACGTCGGGTTGGATGCCGCCCGCGCCGGCCAGACCCTGGGTGTAGTCGGGCAGCCGGTCCTCCGAGGCCGTGCAGTGGGTGACCTCGACGAAGTTCTTCGACATGATCCCGGAGTGCGAGTGATACTGCGGCGGAGACATCGCGCGCAGGAGCTGCGAGATGATCGAGGTGCCGCCCGGCGCGAGGATGACGTCGCCCTTGAGCGCGTTCTGGAACTCGGCCGGCATCATCACCGTCTCGGTGACGTCGGTCAGCTGGCAGACGAGTTGGTGCGCGGCGGCGGTCGACGCGTCGCTGGTCGAGATGTTGTCGGGATCGCAGATTTGGCCGGCCGCGACGGGACCCGGCACGGGTGGTGGTGGCAGTCCTGCCATGATCTTAGGCCCCCTTCTGGCTGGCGGAGAGAATTCCGGAACGGATCGCGGCGCGTGCCTGCGACTTGGCCGCGACGGTATGCGGCGGCGTCGAGAGCGCGATCGCGACGGTGTTGGTCGCCTCGTCGGCGGAGATCGCGCCGGCGTCGGCCGCGAGCTTGAGCTTCGGGTCGGTCGCGACCGTCAGCGCGGCCTTGCTGAAGTTCGCCAGGTCGAGGGTGATCTTCGGCGCGCTCGCCGCTTGCGTCAGCCACGCGCCGCCGCTCTGCGTGAGCGGGATGCGGAAGGTGCGCGAGAACAGCACGGGCGTCGTCGTGTTGCCCGACTTGAAGCTGCCCTTGTAGTACACGATGAAGCCGGGGACGGCGCTGCCGAGCTTGGTGGCCGCGCTCAGCTCCGAGATCGGGATGACGATCCCGAAAGCGCTGGCGCCGTTGGCCTTGATCGTGATCGGCGTCTTCATGGTGGTGAAGGTCGGCGCCGGGAGCTGCGCGTCGACGTTGTCGCTGGTCGGCGTGAAGCCCATCGACGTCAGCGTGATCGGCTCGGCCTCGACGTTGTAGACGGTCATCGAAGCCGTGAAGCCGACACCCTTTTGGAAGTTCGCATAGACGTCGGAGTCGACGTTGGGGACGATCGTCCCGAACTGCTTGCACATCTCGTACGCCGAGTTGAGCACCAGCGTGCGGGTCACGGTGACGTTGTCGTGCACGGAGGTGCAGGTCACGTCGAAGGGCTGCGAGACCATCCCCACCTTGATGGCCGGGAAGTAGTCGTGGGTGACGGTCGGCGACTGCGTCGTCGCCGTCGTCCCGTCGCCGAAGTTCCACTTGTAGCTGGTCTGCTGCGGCGTCACCGTCAGGTTCAGCGATGGCACCACGGTGTACGCCGCGGTCGCCTTGACGTCGTTCGCGAGCGCTTGCGTCTGCGTCGCGTGCACGGTGCGCTGCGCGGCGGGCACGGCGGAGATGGCCTTGTCGAGCACGGTCGGCGGCGCCGGCACCACGGCCGGGCGGGTCGTGGTCGACGTGACCTCGGGCTTCGCCGCGGCCGCGGCGGCAGCAGCCGCCGCCGCGGGCGTGGCGGGCGGCGGGACGGGCAGCTCGGCGCCCAACGAGAACGTCGCGACGTAGTGCGCACCGATCGTCTGGGTGAGCTGCAGCTTGGCGACGGGCGTGATGATCGGCGCCGTCAGCGTGCGCCGGAAGGTGACCGCGTCGCCGGCGACGGTGACCGTCGCCGTCGCCGTTTCGCTCTGCGTGCCGTGCACGGCGCGAATCAGCAGCGTGCGGGTGCCGGCGCCCAGATACTGCACGTACCTGTGCGCGGTGGGAACGCCGTCGATCGTCACCGTGACGGGCGAGTTCGCCGCGTACGGCTTCCCGGAGCCGTCGAGAACTTCGATCAGCACCGACTGTCCCGGACGAGCCGTGCTCGGCGAGACCGTCACCGACCCGATCAGCTTCTCGGCGAGGATGATCGGTGATTTGAGCAGCACGTCACCGCTGACGACGGATGCCGTCGCCGGTGTGGTGGTTTCAGCCATGGAGCGCCTCCGAATGGGGCGAGAAGCGTGAGGCGCATCCGGCGCACGGAGCATCGCTCCGGCGGAAGACCTCACTGACCGATGGACTGCCGGGCCACTATAGCGCATCGCGAGCGCGTCCACAAGGGGCGCGCGTCAACTGGTCGCGATGTGCGCCGACGCACCGACGCTCGCCCGTCCTGCGCACGAGCGATCCCGCGCGGGTGATCAGCGCGTGCGGCGCATGGCGACGATCGCGATGTCGTCGGTCACGTTCGTGGGCCCGGCGTCGCGCACGACGCGATCGCACAGCGCGTCCAGCTCGCCGCGGCCGTCGGCCACCGCGCGCGCGAGCCGCTCGAGGCCCTCTTCGATCGTCTCGCGGCGCCGTTCGATCAGCCCGTCGGTGAACAGAAGGAACAGATCGTCGCGCTCGAGCGCGAAGTCGTGCTCGGGCGCGGCTGCCGCTTCCACGCCGAGCAGCGGACCGCCGATCGGCAAGAAGCTCACGCCGCCGCGCGTCTGCAGCAGCGGCGGCGGATGCCCGGCGTTGGCCAAGGTGCCGCGGCCGTCGGTCGGATCGTAGACCGCGCAGCAGACCGTCGCGGTGACGTCGGGATGGAAGCGCAGCAGCAACCGGTTCAAGCGGACCAGCATGGCGCCCGGGCCGTGTCCCTCGAGCATGTACGAGCGAATCGCGGTCCGCAGCTGCGCCATCACCGCCGCGGCCTCCAGCGAGTGGCCGACCACGTCGCCGATCGCCACCACGATCCGGCCGTCCTCGAGGGTGAAGATCTCGTAGAAGTCGCCGCCGACCTCGGCGTGCTCGGCGCTGGCTTGGTAGCGCACGGCGATATCGACGCCCGGAATCGCGGGCACGACGTCCGGCAACAGGTTCCTCTGCAGCGTCAGCGCGATCTGCCGCTCGACGTCGAACGAACGCGCGTTGCGCAGCGCGATTCCGGCGGCGCGCGCGTACTGCTTGAGCACGACCTCCGCCTCGTCGCCGAAGGTGCGGATCGACGGCGACGCCGCGTGGCCGACCAGCAGAAAGCCGTGCACGCCCACCGGATCGCTGAACTCGGCGACCAGGAACGCGGGGACGCGCGCGACCGGCAGGACGCCCGCCAGCGCCGCCGCGCCGATCGAGGCGCGACCGGCCAGGACGCGCCGCGCGGCGTGCAGCACGGTCGCGTCGTGATCGTACAGCACCGGCTCGTCGCCCGGCGCGGCGCCCGCCAGGAAGCTGCGTTCGCCGACCACGGCGGTTGCGATGGCGGTCGTCTCGAACAGCGCGGCCGCCTCGCCCGCGATCGCGATCAAAAGGTGCTCGAGCGTCGGCGCCTCGTTGAGCGCGTGGGTCGCATCGTTGAGCGCGCGCAGCCGGCGCGCCAACAGCGTGGCCGTGCGCTCGGCGGTCGCACCGCGCAACAGCGCTTCGACGCTGGCCAACAGCTCTTCGCGCTCGAGCGGCTCGACCAAATACCCCTCGGCGCCGCGGCGCAGTCCCTCGGAACGATCGGCCGGCTGGATCGCCGTCGCCGAGACGTGCAGCACCGGAATCGCGCCCGTCTCCGCGCCGGCCTTGACCCGCTCGCAGACCTCGTACCCGGTCATGTCGGGCAGGTTGATGTCGAGCACGAGCAGGTCGGGCTGCTCGGAGAGGACGAGGTCGAGCGCCTCGGCGCCGGTCTTCCCTTCGATCACGTCGTAGCCGGCGCGGCGCAGCCACGTCGCCAAGACGTACCGGTTGCTCTCGCTGTCGTCGACGACGAGGATGCGGGTCCCCTCCGGGTTGGATGCGTACGTCACGTCGGCAATACCGCGTGGTCGAGCGCATCGGCGATCGCGCCCTGCACGACCTCGCGGCTGATGTTGCTCTTCGCCAGCAGCGCCGCGGCAGACCCCAGCGTGGTGCGGACGTTCGGCGAGAGCTCGACGGAGGTCACGATCACGACCGGGATCGCGCGCAGAGCCGGGTCGCCGCTCATCTCGGCGAGGACGGCGGCGCCGTCCAGGTCGGGCATGCACAAGTCGAGGAAGGCCAGCGTCGGGGCGCGCTCGCGCAGCAGCTTGAGTCCCTCGATCCCGCCGCGCGCCTCGAGCACCTGTCCCGCCACGCCTTGCAGCATCCCGCGCAGCGCGGTCCGGAAGCCGTCGTCGTCGTCGACGATCAGCACGGTCGGCACCGACACCGCGCGGGCCGGCTGCTGCCCCGGCGTCCGCACCGCGCGCAACAGCGGCTGCCAGAGCAGCGGCAAGCGGATCGTGAACGTGCTGCCGCGGCCGGGATCGCTCTCGACCGCCATCTCGCCGCCCAGCGTCTGCGTGAGCCGGCGCGCGTAGGGTAAGCCCAGGCCGGTCCCCTTCTGCTCCGCCTGCAACGGACCGCGCACCTGATAGAACTCTTCGAAGATCCGCTCGATGTCCTCGCGCGCGATCCCGATTCCGCTGTCGCTGACGGTGATCTCGACGCTGTGCGACGAGTCGGCGCGCGCGTGCAGCCGAACCGTCCCGTCCGGGGTGAACTTCAACGCGTTGGTCAGCAGGTTGCGCAGCACCTGACCGAGCAGCTGCGGGTCGGTCTCGACCGGCGGCAAATCGGGCTCGACCGCGACCTGGAGGCTCACGCCCGCGCGCGCCAGCGGACGCAGCGCGCCGCGCAGCTCGCCGAAGAGCTGACCGAGGTCGACGGATTGCACGTCGGGCTCGATGCGTCCCGACTCCGCCTTGGCCAAATCGAGCAGCTGGTTGACCAGCAGCAGCAGCTCGGAACCGGACACGCGGATGAGCGCCAACTGTTGGCGCTGCGCGCTGGTGAGCTGCTCCGAGGCCGGATCGAGCAGCAGCCGCGCCAGCGCGAGGACCGAGTTGACCGGGCTGCGCAGCTCGTGACTGACGTTGGCGAGAAAACGGCTCTTGGCTTCGTTCGCCTGGTTGAGACGCACGGTCTTGTCGTCGATCTCGGCGTACAGTGCGACGACGCCGCGATTGGTCTCCTCGAGCTCGTCGGCCAACTGCGCGTACATCGCCATCACGCCGCGGTTGGTCTCCTCGAGCTCGCCGTTGAGCTGCTCGAGCTGGTCTTGCCGTTCGCGCAAGGCCGAGAGCGTCGCGATCAAGTCGCGGTTCTCCAGCCGCAGCTCGTCCAGCGCGCTCGGCGAGGTGATGCCCGCGAGCGCGGTGCGCAGCTCCTCTTCGCTCTGCCGGCGCGGCGCGCCCGGCCGCGGGCGCATCAGCACGCCGATCGCGCTGGTGCGCGCACCGTCGCTCACCTCGACGTCCTCGACCAGCCGGCGCGCGGCTTGCAGCCCGACGATCCCGGTGTCGACCCGTGCGCCGCTGCGCGGGAAGTTCTCGAACGCGACGTGCAGCGCGCCGTCGCCGCGCAAGGTGAAGATCGCCCGCGCTTTGCGACTGCCGCCGGCCAACGATTCGCGTCCCAGCTCGCTCAGCGCGGTGGCGAAGCGGACCTGGTCCGCTTCGTCGCAGCCGATTCCGGCGGCGGCGACGCGCGCCGCCTGCCGGAGGGCGAAGACGTCCTCGGCACGCTCGATCGGGAGCGTCGCGACGTCGCTCACGAGGCGCGCGCCACCGCGATCGACGCGTCGTCGCGCCGCACCCCGGCGTCGCGCATCAGCGTCGCCGCCACCAGGTGCGGATCGCGCGCGCGCAAGCCGGGATACGCGTCCAGGTCCCACTTCGAAGAGAGCCCGTCGGAGTGCAGCAGCACCAGCGATCGCGGCGCCAGCGGCACCGTCACCTCGCGGATCGTGCGCGCGTTGTTGCCGACGATGCCGGCCGAGGACACCAACGCGCGACGGCGCTCGCCGTCGTCGATCCAGGCCGCGACGTTGCCGACGCCGGCGAACGTCAGCGACGCGCTGCTCGGGTCGATCCGCACGATCGCGACGGCCGCGCCGCGCGTGCCGCGCAACGCCTGGTCGAGCCGTTTGAGCGTGCTCGCGGGGTTCGGATCGGACTCGCCCGCGGTGAAGGCCCGCACCGCGGCGCGCGCGGCGATCGCCGCGATCTCGCCGTGGCCGAGCCCGTCGACCAGGGCGACGCTGGTCGCCTCACCGTCGAGGCGGTACGCGCAGGCGTCGCCGCAGACCGCCTCGCCGTTCATCGGGCGCGTGATCGCGGCGATCCGCGGCGGCCGCTGCGCGGTCGGCTGGCGCCAGAACGTCGCGATCGTGACCGTGCCGCGCCCGACGACCGAGTGACTGTCGAACCAGCTGGCGAGCCGCATCGCGGCGCCCAGGCCGATGCCGAGCGTTCCGGACGTCGAATGGTGGTCGATCGACGACGCGGCGAGATCGGCCATCCCGGGACCGGCGTCGACGACGACCAGCTCGACGGCGGCGTCGTTCGGAATGCGGCGCAGGCGAACCAAGATCGCGCCCGCGACCGCGTGCCGGTAAAGGTTGGTGGCCAGCTCGGTCGCCGCGATGGCGACCTCGCCTGCACGGTGTTCGTCGAAGCCCAGCCGCCGGGCCAACGCGCTGGCCGCGCGTCGCACGCTTCCCGGTGCGCTCTCGTCCTCGACGGGAATCCAGGCGATGTCCTCGACCGGCTCGTTCAGCGCTTCCACTTGGTCACCGTGACCCTCGTTCCACGGCCGGGTCCCGTTTCGATGTCGAACGCGTCGACCAACCGGCGACTGCCGGACAATCCGAGTCCCAGGCCGCCGGCGGTCGTGTAGCCGCCGGCAAGCGCCAGGTCGAGGTTCTGGATACCCGGACCCTGATCGACGAAAGCCGCCCGCAGTCCCGTCCGCGACCCCTCGTGCAGCAGCTCGAGCTGCGCGCGGCCCCCGCCGCCGTGGATCAGCGTGTTGCGCGCCAGCTCGCTCGCGGCGGTGACGATCTTGGTTTGATCGACGATCGAGAGCGCCACTTGCGCGGCCATCGCACGGACGGCCTGACGTACGCGAACCACGTCGGCGTCGTTGTTGATCTCCAGTTCTTCCACGATGGTGTCAGCCGCCTCGCCGGCCCGACGGCATCACGAGATGCGCTCGCCCCCATCGGCCGCGTCGTCCGGCTCGTCACCGTCGTTGTCGGTCGCACCGCGGCCGGCTTCGCGCAGCAGCGTGAAGGCTCGCTCGGCGTTGAGGGCCGTGCGCACGCCGCCCAGCGAGAGGCCCAGCTCCGCCAGGGTGATCGCGACCGCCGGACGCATCCCGCACACGACCGTCTCCGCGTCGAGCACGCGCGCCATCGAGGCGATCGTCGCCAACATGCGCCCGATGAACGTGTCGACGATCTCGAGCGCCGAGATCTCGATGATCACGCCCGTGGCGCCGGTCTCGACGATGCGATTGGAGAGGTCCTCTTGCAGTGCCAGCGTCGTCTGATCGCTGACGTCGACCTGGATCGAGACCATCAAGACCTGCCCGATCTTGACGATCGGGACGCGCTCGATCATGCGCGCTTTTCGATCTTGCGGACCTCGAGGCCGGCGCGCTGCAAGGTGATCTTCAACGCGTCGGCGAGGCTCGATTTGGTGACGATGTCGCCGAACTCGACGCCCAGCGCGACGATCGTCTGGGCGATCTGCGGGCGGATCCCCGAGATCACGCAGTCGGCGCCCATCAGCCGTGCGGCGAAGACGGTCTTGAGCAAGTGCTGCGCGACCTGCGTGTCGACGGCCGGCACGCCGGTGATGTCGATGATGGCGTGGGCGCTGCCGGTCGAGAGGAGCGTCTGCAGGAGCTGCTCCATCACGACCTGCGTGCGCTCGGAGTCGAGCGTGCCGACCAGCGGCAGCGCGACGATGCCGTCCCACAGCTTGACCACCGGCGTCGAGAGCTCGAGCAGCTGCTCGGCCTGATTGGTGATGACCGCTTCGCGCGTCTGCACGAAGGCTTCGAACGTCTGCAGGCCGAGCGCGTCGATGAACGACGAGAAGGTCGCGAACTCGGCGAACGAGTATGGCGGCGTCTTCTCCTCGCGCGCGACCTGCAGCACCGCGTCGCGCAGGGCGAAGACGGCGACCGCGGTCTCGCTCGGGGTGAAGCCTTGGCGCGCTCGCGTACGCGAGTACTCGGTCAGCATCGCGCGCACTTCCGCGAAGTCCGGCGCGTCCAAGCTCAGCGATCCCTGTTGCGCGGCGGCGATCAGCGCGTCGAGCAACGGGGTCAGCTCGCGTTCGGCCTCGTCCGGGGTCATGCGCCCCCGCGAAGCGCTCAGGACCGTCTGGATCCAAGCTTTGGCGATGCGCTCGCGCTCGCGAGCGAGGTAGGTGATGACGAGGTTCGTCGTTTGCTGCGGTGCCATCGGGCGGCTTCCATTAGGTGCGCGGGCGCGACGTTCCGCTCGATCACGCCCGATCGTACGCCAACGTACCGAACGTCTTGACGGTTTGCGAACCAGCGGGCGAGCGGCCCCTTCCAGGAAATCGGCAGAGTACTGTCGATTCGTTTCGCAGCGAAGCCTTCACGAAAGGTGCCCCCATGACCGTGTCCGCCGCCGAGGAGATCGAGAGCTCGCGCTTCGGCCTCTTCCACCGCCTGATCATCGGCCTGATCGGCCTGACCGTCGTTTTCGACGGCTACGACACGTTCGTGCCGGCGTACGTCATCTCGGCGGTCGCCGGTCCCAAGGGAGCCTGGCACCTCAGCCACACGCAAGCCGGATTTCTCGTCTCTTCCGGCCTGTTCGGGTTCATGATCGGCGCCCTCGTACACGGCTCGATCGCCGACCGGATCGGACGCCGCGCCACGCTGCTGGGCGGGATGTGGATCTCCGGCGTCTTCTCGCTGGCGACGGCGATCTTCGCCAACGACGACGGGACGTTTCTCATCCTGCGCGTCCTCACCGGTCTGGGTCTGGGCACGCTGCTGCCGCTGTGCACGACGTACATCACCGAGTTCTCGCCGGCGCGCGGGCGCAACGCCTTCGTCGTGTGGGGGGCCGCCGTCGGGTGGGCGAGCGGCGCGATCGTCGCCTCGCTGGTCGGCATCTGGCTCACGCCGCGGTTCGGCTGGCACGCGCTGTTCTGGTTCGCCTCGCTCTCGCTGATCGTCGCCGCGATCTCGCAGGTCTGGCTGCCCGAGTCGCCGCGCTTCCTGGCGCTGCGCGCGCGCTTCGGCGAGCTGGCGCTGCTGTTGGCGCGCATTCGTCCCGAACGTGCGGAGATCTACCGCGGCGCGACCTTCGTCATCCCGGCCGTGCTGGCCGGGAGCGGCTCGCCGCTGGCGCTGTTGGCGCCGGCGTTCCGGCGCAACACGATCATCATCTGGGTGTGCGCCTTCTTCGTGCTGTTCGACATCTACGGCTTGGGCGGCTGGCTGCCGCCGGTGATGATGACGCGCGGCGAGACCCCGTCGGCGAGCTTCGGCTACGGTGCGCTGCTCCAGATCGCCTCGCTGCTGGGCGCGTTCGCGTGCGGCGCGATCGCCGACCGGCGCGGCGGCCGCCGCATGCCGCTGGCCGTCTGGTGGCTGCTCGGCGCGGCGTCGGTGCTGCTGCTGGCCGTCGTCAACACGCACGTCACCAACGCGCTGCTGATCTTCGCGGCCGGATTCTTCGTCATCGGCGGCCAGTTCATCCTCAACAACTTCACCGCCGTCGCGTATCCGACCGAGCTGCGCGCGACCGGCGTCGGCATGGAGCTGGGCATCGGACGCGTCGGCGGCATCCTGGGGCCGTACATCGGCGGCGCGATCCAGGACGCGTTCGGCGGCGCCAACGGCTTCTTCGCGGCGATGGCGCTGGCGTCGCTGCTAAGCGCGTTGGCGATCTGGTTCTCGCGTCCGGTCGCCGGCGACATCAGCGCGGCGCCGACGATGCCGCAGGATGCGGTCGCCTGACCGCTACGCGCCGACGTCGGTGAGATGCGGGACGCGCGATGCGGCGTTGTGCGCGTCGACGAAGCGCTGCAGGAGCGCCAGGAACTGGGCCGCTTCGTCCGCGCTGAACGGCGAGAGCAGGCGCGCGCGCTCGGCGGCGACCGGCGCGGCCAGCTGCGCCAGCCGCTCGCGCCCGCTGCGGGTGATGCGCAGCCGGTAACGCCGCTGATCGCCGGCATCGGTCTGACGCGCCACCAAGCCGGCGTCGACGAGCTTGCCGACGACCAGGCCGGCGGTCGAGCGGTCGAGTCCCAACCGTCGCGCGATCCCGATCTGGTCGATGCGCGCGACGCCGCCGATCAAGGTGAGCACGCCGTACTGCGTGGGCGTCATCCCGTCGCTGTACTCCATGAACGTCGAGACCGCCATCTGATGCGCCCGGCGGATCAGGTACCCGGGGCGCAGATAGAGCTCGTCCAGGACGTCCATGCGAGCGGATTCGTCAGACGTCTGCCGAATTCCGCCGGCACCATGGAACCGATCATCGTCGTCGGCGGCGGCATCGGCGGTCTGACGCTGGCGCTCAGCCTGCATCGGGCCGGCCTGCCGTGCCGGGTCTACGAAGCCGTGCCGGAGATCAAGGCGATCGGCGTCGGCATCAATTTGTTGCCGCACGCGATGCGCCAGCTCGACGCGCTGGGCGTACTCGAGCCGTTGGCCGCGGTCGCGGTCGAGACGAAGGAGGCGGCGTTCTACAACCGCTTCGGCCAGCACATCTACACCGAACCGCTCGGACGCGCGGCCGGCTACGACTGGCCGCAGCTCTCGATCCATCGCGGCGACCTGCACCTGGTGCTGCTGCGCGCCGCGCGCGAACGGCTCGGCGAGCAGAACGTTCTGTGCGGCTGGCAGTGCACCGGTGTCGAGCAGGACGATCGCGGCGTGCGCGCGCGATTCGTCGACCCGGTCTCGCACGCCGAACGTCCGGTACAGCACGGAGCGCTCGCGATCGGCTGCGACGGCATTCACTCCGCGATTCGCAAGCAGCTCCACCCGCACGAGGGGCCGCCGCGGTACTCCGGCGTCAACATGTGGCGCGGCGTCACCGTCGGCGCGCCGTTCCTCTCCGGCGCGACGTTCGCGCGCGTGGGCTGGCTGACGCCGGCGAAGCTCGTCCTCTACCCGATCCGCGACGACGTCGACGGGCGCGGGAACCAGCTGCTGAACTGGGTCGTCGAGATCCAGACGCCGCACCACGCCGTGCGCGACTGGAACCGGCGCGGCGCGCTCGAGGACTTCTTGCCGGCGCTCGCCGATTGGCACTTCGATTGGTGTGACGTGCCGGCGCTGATCCGCGGCGCGCAGACGGTCCTCGAATACCCGATGGTCGACCAGGACCCGTTGCCGTGGTGGACGCAGGGCCGCATCACGCTGCTCGGCGATGCGGCGCACCCGATGGTGCCGCGCGGCTCCAACGGCGCGGGCCAAGCGATCGTCGACGCGCACGTCTTGGCCGACCTGTTGCAGCGCAGCGCCGACCCGTCGGCTGCGCTGCGCGCCTACGAGGAACTGCGCTTGCCGGCGACGGCCGCCGTCGTGCTGGCGAATCGCGCCAATCCGCCCGATGCGATCTTGCGCGAAGTCTACGAGCGCACCGGCGACCGGCCGTTCACCGACATCGACGCGGTCATCTCGCACGCCGAGCTGGTCGGGCTGACCGACGCCTACAAGCGGGTCGCGGGGTACGACCGCGAGACGCTCACGCGCACCGAGCGGTAAACCCGGGGACCCGCCACGAAAGGCGGGACCAGTGGACGAGCAGCGATCGGACGGTCTCGATCGAAGCAGCGCCGCGCGCGCCTTGGCCGACGCCATGCCCCACGTGGTCTGGGTCTCGGCCGCCGACGGCCGCTTCGAATGGTTCAACGCGCGGTGGTATACCTACACCGGCCTGGGTTTCGAGCAGACGGTCGCAGCCTTCCACAACGAGCGCAGCGCCGTCTTCCACGCCGACGACGTCGACGCGTTCCTGGCCGGCTGGTACGACGCGCTGCGCAAAGGCCGGCCGTTCGAGATCGAGACGCGGCTGCGCGGCGTCGACGGCGTCTACCGGTGGTTTCTCGCGCGCTCCTCGCCGGTCGTCGACCAAGCCGGGCGCATCGTGCAGTGGCTCGGTACCTTCACCGACATCGACGACCGCAAGCACGCGGAAGCCCAGAGCTTGTACTTGGCCGCCGCCAGCGAGGTGCTCGGCTCGTCGCTCGACCTGACGGCGACGTTGCGCGAGCTGGCCGAGCTGGCCGTCCCGGCGATGGCCGACTGGTGCTCGGTGCTGCTGCTGCAGCGCGACGGCGCGCTGACCCCGGTCGCGTACGCACCCGACGACGCCGACCGCCGCCAGCTGGCCGCGATTTTCACCGAGCCGAGCGTCGAAGGGCTCAGTGCGGCCGACGTCGCGCACACCGGCAAGTCGCTGCTGATCTCGCAGGCGCCCGCGCCCGCGCGCTCGCTGATCACGGTGGCGCTGGTCGGGCGCTCGCGCATCTACGGCGCACTGCAGCTGGCGACCGGGCCGTCGGGGCGGGTGCTCGACGCGCGCGACCTGCGCACCGCCGAGACGTTGGCCGCGCGCGCCGCGACCGCGATCGAGAACGCGCGACTCTACCAGCAGGTGCAGTTCGCGGCGCGCGCGGGCGAAGCGCTGGCCGAGTCGCTCGACTCCGAGACGACCATGCGGCGCGTGCTGGACTTGATCGTCCCGGCGTTGGCCGATTGGGCCGTCATCGACCTGTTCGACGAGCAAGGCCGCGTCTACATCGGCGCGATGGTCCATGCCGATCCGGCCATGGCACCGCTGGTGGCGCGCTTGACCGGCGCCTCGACCGCGCGCCCCGAGTTCTCCGAGCTGGTCGCGACCGCGGTGCGCGCGCCGGCTACCACGGTCACGCCGCAGATCGATCCCAACGTCGTCGCGACGCTGGTGCTGCCCGAGTACCGCGACGCGATGCTGGCGCTCGACGGGCGCTCGTCGATCCTCGTGCCGCTGCGCTCCGGCGGGCGCGCGCTGGGCGCGCTGGTCGCGTACTTCACCGCCTCGACGCGCCGCTTCAGCGACGAGGACGTGCCGATGTTCGAAGAGGTCGCGCGCCGCGCCGCGGTCGCGATCGAGAACGCGCAGCTCTACGAATCGGAGCGGCACGTCGCCAACGCCTTTCAGCGCGCCGCGCTGCCCAGCTCGCTGCCCGTGCTCGAGGGGGTCACCTTCGACGCCGTCTACGTCGCGGCGCGCAACGAGGCGCAGGTCGGCGGCGACTGGTACGACGCGGTCCGATTGCCCGATGGCCGCATCGTCGTCTCGATCGGCGACGTCGCCGGCAGCGGACTCGAGGCCGCCGTCATCATGGCCGCGATGCGCCAGATCCTGCGCGGCGTCGCGCACGTCTACGCCGATCCGGCGACGATGATCGACGCCGCCGACCGCACCTTGAAGGCCGAGCATCCCGGCCGCATCGTGACCGCCGTGGCGGCCGTTTTCGACCCGATCGCCAACACGCTCTCGTACGCGAATGCCGGCCATCCGCGGCCGCTGGTCCGCGCCGCCGACGGCCGCGTGCACGAGCTCCCCTCCGAAGGGTTGCCGTTGGGACTGCGCGACCGCGGCGACGCCGAGACGCGCGTCGTCCCGCTCGAGCGCGACGCGCTGTTCGTCTTCTTCACCGACGGGCTGACCGAGTCGACCCGCGACCCGATCGAAGGCGAACGGCTGCTGCGCACGGCGCTGGCCAGCCCGGCGATCGTCGCGCGCCGCGACGCCGCCGTCGCGCTCTACGACACGCTGCTGGCCGCCGGAACGCACGACGACGTCGTCGTGCTGACGATGCACGTCGCCGGCGAGCCCGAACACGTCTCGCGCTGGCACTTCGAGACCGGCGACGCAGGCGCGGCGCGCGCGACCCGCGAGTCGTTCGCGCAGACGCTGGCGCGCATGGGCGTGAACGGCGAGAGCGCGTTCACCGCCGAGCTGATCTTCAGCGAGCTGCTCGGCAACGTCGTGCGCTACGCGCCCGGCGCGGTCGAGGTCGCGCTCGAGTGCGCCGGCCGGCTGCCGCCGGTGCTGCACTTCTTCGACCGCGGTCCCGGCTTCGACGTCGTCCCGCGACTGCCGACCGACCGGCTCAGCGAGCGCGGACGCGGTCTGTTCCTGGTGTGGTCGATGGCCGAGGACTTCAGCGTCGCCAAGCGCCCCGGCGGCGGCTCGCACGCGCGCGCCGTGCTGCCGGTGCGTTCCGAGGCGCGTCAGCCGCTGCGCAGCTAGCGGTCGGAGCCCTCGACCAGCGCCTGCGCGAGCGTCTCGAATAGCTGCCGCTCCTGATCGTGGAAGCGATCCTCGCGCGGGCTGTCGACGTCGAGCACCCCGACCACCTCGCCGTCGGCCAGCAGCGGCACGACGATCTCCGAGCGGGATGCCGCATCGCAGGCGATGTGGCCGGGAAAGGCGTGTACGTCCGGGACGACCAGCGTACGGCGTTCGCGGGCCGCGCTGCCGCACACGCCGGCACCCAGCGCGATGCGCGTGCACGCCGGCCGGCCTTGGAACGGCCCCAGCACCAGCTCGTCGCCGCGGCGCAGGTACACGCCGACCCAGTTGACGTCCGGCAACGCTTGATACAGCAAGGCCGAGAGGTTGGCGGCGTTCGCGATCAGGTCGCGCTCCCCGTCGAGCAGCGCGCGCCCCTGCGCGATCACGAGCTCGGCGTCGATCGTTTCGTTCATCTCACCGTTGCAGGTTGGCGACCAGACCGCTCTGATACTCCAACCGTTCCCCGAGCGAGCGGATGATGGCGGCCGTCAGCGACGCGGCCAGCGCCGGGTCACCGACCTCCATCGCCGTCAGCGCGCCCGCGGTGAGGACGTGCACGACGCTGGGCCGGTCGGCCAGCGCGGTCGCGCTGCGCCGCGTGTCGCGATAGAGGCCGATCTCGCCCAGGATCGTGCGATCGCCCAGGCTGCGCAGCCGCAGATGCGAGCCGTCGTCGTTCTCGAGCACGACCCGCACGCGGCCCGACTCGATGAAGAACATCGACTCGGCGTGCTCGTTCTGGCGGCACAGCGCCTCGCCGACGCCGAACGTGCGCGGCTGCAGATAGGCCAGCAGCCGTTGCGCAAGGTCCGCCGAGCGCAGCTCGTATTCCAGCCAGTCCCCCAGCGGCACGTGCGGCAGGTCGGGCTGGTCGTCGGGGACGATCAGCTGGTCCTCGCACCACTCCAGCGCGTGATCGAGGCCGCCGAAATGCTCGATCCCGTCGTGCACGCCGGCCGCGCCGCTGACCCAGTCGTTCGCGACCCGCTCGTTCATCCCGCTGAACACGAGGCGCACACCGCGCGCCTCGGCGGCGCGGTAGGCCTTGACGAAGCTCGACACGCCCGAGGCGTCCATCCCGACCACCATGCGGAAATCGAACACGCAGAAGCGCGTGTTCGGGCGTTCGATCTCGGCCTTGGCGTTGCGGAACAAGCGGTCGGCCATCCCGAAGAACACGAATCCTTGCAGCTCGAAGATGCGAATCGACCAACCGTCGTCGGCCAGGATCGCCAGCTCTTCGAGCGGTCGCACCAAACTGCTGCGGCGCTGCGCGCCGGTCATCGAATGCTTGACGACGTCGATGCGGCTGTAGTTGAAGGCGAACAGCAGCGCGCCGGCGACGACGCCGACGATCAGTCCGGTCAGGAACCCCCACACGACGATGACGCCGAAGATCAGCAGCAGCGCGCCGTACTCGAGCGGCGCGAGCTGTCCGCGCGCCGCGATCAGCCAGCGGTAGAGGAGCTGCACGCCCAAGCTGAGCAGCAAGCCGGCCAGCACGAAGGTCGGCACGACCGCGATCGCGCGCCAGCCGCCGAGCAGTAAGAGCGCGCTGGCCGCCGCCAGCGCCACGCCGGCGACGCGGTCGCTGCCCCCGAAGCGCCGCAGCAGCAGCGTGCGGTTGAGGGAGAGGTAGCCCACGAAACCGCCGACCAGCGCCGAAGCCAAGTTCGCGATGCCCTCGGCGCGCAGCTCGTGGTCGAGGTCGACGTCGTCCTCGGTCTCCAGCTCCAAGCCGGTCGCGTTGAACAAGATCGTCACTACCGCGACGATGACGACCGTGAGCAGCTCGCCCGAGGCGCGCCCGAACGCCGGCCACACGACGGCATTCAGATCGTGGCTGGTCCAGGGCGTCCAGATGTGCAACCGCTCCGGCGCTTTGACGAGCCAGCCGGCCTGCTGCGCGGCGAGCGGCGCGACGTGCAGCGCCCACAGCGCCAGCGCGAACAGGACGACGACGCCGACCAGCAGCACCGGCACGCCGAGTGCCTTCTTCACGTAACGCGCCTCGGCCGCGACCAGCGCGGCGAACGCGACGGCGGCGCCGAGCCGCGCGAGCACGAGCGGATCGGCGTAGGCGCGCGCGTGCGCGAGGTCGGGCGGAATGCCGGCCGCGACTTTGATGGCGCCGACCGTCAGCACCCATGCGGTGCCGGCGACGAAACCGCCGACGACCGGGAACGGGACGTAGCGAATCCACCCCCCGCCGCGCACCGAGCCCAGCGCGATCAGCGCCAGCGCGGTCACCGCGGTGACCAGCACCATCATCCACAGCACGGTGGCGACGATCGCGTGCGGTGAGGCGCCGGCGCTCGCGAGCTGGGGTTGCATGG
Source organism: Candidatus Sulfotelmatobacter sp. (assembly GCA_035504415.1). Taxonomy (NCBI): domain Bacteria; kingdom Pseudomonadati; phylum Acidobacteriota; class Terriglobia; order Terriglobales; family Candidatus Korobacteraceae; genus Candidatus Sulfotelmatobacter; species Candidatus Sulfotelmatobacter sp. Next base: position 180,591 of record DATJRY010000005.1, read on the forward strand.
TCGCCGCCGTCACGGCCAACAGCGCGACCGCGTTGCCTTCCGGGCCGGCGACGACGGTGCGGAACGGGCTGAGGATCGCGACCAGCAGCGCGACGCAGGTCATGCTCAGCATCGCCGCGGTGACGCCCAGCGGCAACGCGAACGCGAGCGGGCCCGAGAAGATCAGCGCGGCGTACGACAAATTGAAGACGAGGCAGACCACGGCGGTCAGCACGCCTGCCGAGACGTTCCGAACCATCGCCCGTACTTCCGCGTACCTGCGAGCCACCTCTGCAAGTAGCGCCGGAGTACGGTTAGACTACGGCGCCTCGATCGTCCCGTTCGCGCGCCGCGCCATGCCGCCGACCCAGCGGTACAACGCGACCACCACGATCGCGAACACGATCGTCCCCAGCCAGTTCGCGACCGGTTGGAACGAATCGCCCACCAGCGCCAGCGGCGCTTCCTTCCGCGTGACCACGATCAGTCCGGCCAGCACCACGCCGAACAGGCTCTCGCCGACGATCAGCCCCGACGCCAGCAGCACGCCCAACCGCTGCCCGGCCTCGCCGAATCCGCTGCGCGTGACCCAGCGCTCGTATGCGCGCCCCACCAGCGCGCCCAGCACGATCGGGGTGATCGTCGCGGCCGGCAGATAGATGCCCAGCCCCACCGCCAGCGGCGGGAGGCGCATGCGATGGAACAGTCCCAGCGTCTGATCGAGCGCGATCATCACGACGCCCAGCAGCGCGCCGATGCCGATCATCCCCCAATCGATCTGCCCCTCGATCACGCCCTTGGCCAGCGCCGAGATCAGCGTCGCCTGCGGCGCCGGCAGCGCGTGCGGACCGGTGAAACCGTAGGCCGCCTGCAGCAGCCCGAGAATCGGCGGGATGATCGCCGCGCCGACGATGACGCCGATGACGAGCGCCACCTGCTGCCGCCAGGGCGTCGCGTCGACCAGCTGACCGGTCTTGAGGTCCTGCAAGTTGTCGTTGGCGATCGTCGCCACGCACAGCACGACGGCGGTGACGAACAGCGCGAACGCGACCAGCGCCGCGGCGCCGTGCGGATCGGTGCGGTGCGCGACCGCGAGCAGCAGCAGCGCGGCGCCGACGACGGTCAAGATCGCCAGGCCCGAGACCGGGCTGTTCGACGACCCGATCAGTCCCGCCATGTAACCGCACGCCGCGGCGACCAGGAAGCCGGCGATGACGACGTACACGACCGCGCCGATCGTCAGCGGGACGATCAGATCGCCGAGCGCGCCGCCGGCCAAGAAGCTCACCAGCAGCGCGGCCAGCGGCAGCACCATCACCAGGCTGACCAGCGCGACGGTACCGATCGGAATGTCTTGCTCGGTGCGCGGCAAGTCGGCGCCCTCGCCGGCCGCGACGCGGCGCGCGGTCGCGAGCGCCGACGCGACGCCGCGCGTCACCGGACCGGCCAGCTTCGCCAGCGCCCAGATGGCGGCGATACCGATCTCGCCCGCGCCGATGAAGCGTACTTGGTGGCGCCAGACGCCGACGGCGATCGTCGCCGCGTCGCCGACCGCCGGGTGCAGCGCGGTCAGGATCGGGGTCGCCGCGCCCCAGGCGATGACGACGCCGACCAGCATCGCGACGCCGACCGAGAGTCCGACCAGATGGCCGACGCCGAGCAGCGCCAGCGAGTATTGGATGCCGTTGCCGGTCGCGACCGCGCCGGCGCGAAAGAAGCCGTCGATCTCGCCCGCCACGACCTGCGTCGCCGTCGCGGCCGCGAAGCCGGCCGACGCGATCGCGCCCCAGACGACCGACCACAGCCCGGCGCGGTTCTCCGCCGCGGCACCCTCGGAGCTGCCGACGCGCAGCACCTCCGCCGCGGCGACGCCTTCGGGATACGGTAAGTCGCTCTCGACCACCAGCGCGCGGCGCAGCGGGACCGAGTACATCACGCCCAGCACGCCGCCGATCGCGCACACGCCGAACGACTGCCAGAACGGGAAGCCGGTCCACCACCCGACCATCACCAGCCCGGGCAAGACGAAGATGATCGACGAGAGCGTGCCCGCCGCCGACGCGATCGTCTGCACGATGTTGTTCTCGTAGATCGTCGCGTTGCGCAGCCAGCGCAGCACCGCCATCGAGATCACCGCCGCCGGAATCGACGAGGCGAAGGTCAGGCCGACTTTCAGCCCGAGGTAGACGTTGGCGGCCGTGAAGACGAGCGTGATCGCGGCACCCAGAACGATCCCGCGCCACGTGAGCTCGGCTCCCCGGCCCAAACCGGCCTGGGAACGCATCCCGGCCTCTGCGCCGCCCCCGACGGGTGCCCCTTCGCCCGCCTCAGCGGGTGCGGAGCGAGGCGTTCACCAGCGACGCCAAACCGTAGACCGCCGAGCTGAACGGGACCGCGACCCCGCAGCGCTCGCCCAACTCGACGACCGCCCCAAGCAGCGGATCGAGCTCGAGCGGACGGCCCGCTTCGAGGTCCTGCAGCATCGAGGTCTTGGTGTCGTCGCGCGGGCTCTGCGCGATGCGACGCTCGACGTCGACCGCCGGCTCGTCGCCGAGCGCGCTCGCGACCGCGAGGCACTCGCTCATGACGGCGCGCGCGAGCTGCAACGCGCGCGGCTGCGCCATGATCGTGCCCATCGTCGAACGCGTCAGCGCGCTGATCGGGTTGAAGGCGGCGTTGCCGAGCAGCTTCGCCCACACCTCGCGCCGCGGCTCGTCGCTCGTCTCGGCGCGAAAACCCGCCCGCGCCAAGACCTCGGCAACCGGCGCGAGCAGCTCGTCGCCGGCCGGTGCGGCCGCGCCGAGCACGATGCGATCGCCGTGCGTGTGGCGCACCACTCCCGGCTCCGGTACCGTCGCCGCGATGTAGAGCGAGGCCGCCAGCACGCGCTCGACCGGAATCGCGCGCGCGAGCGCACCGCGGGGATCGACCGACGCGAGCTGCCAGCCGCCGGCGCGGGGATGGCCGAGCGTGTACCACCACGGGATGCCGTTCTGCATCGAGACGATCGTCGTCGCCGGGCCGCTCATCGCCGCGATCGCGGGCAGCGCGTCGCGCAGCTGGTGCGCCTTCACGCTCAGCACCAGCACGTCGACGACCCCGATCCGCGCCGGATCGCTCTCGACGGCGACCTCGGCCGCGGTCGACCCCGAGCCGTCGCGCAGCGTCAGACCGCGTTCGCGCAGCACGTCGGCCTGCGTGGCGCGCGCCAGCAGGACGACCTCCTTGTGCGCCATCGCCAGCCGCGCTCCGACGTACGTGCCGATCGCGCCGGCGCCGACGATCCCCCACCGCATCGGGTGGGGAGTCGTGCCGACGATCGCCGTCCTCCTGCCGCGAGCGGGCGGGGACGGCAGGCCGGGCGCCGGAACACCAGCCACATGTACGTGCCGAAGCACTTCGCCGAGCAGGACGCGACGCTGCTGCGCGAGGCGATCGCACGCTATCCGCTCGCGACGCTCGTCACCGCGTACGAGGCGGCGCCGGTCGCGAACCACCTGCCGATGCTGGTCGACCCGGAGCGGCCCGACGTGCTGTTGTGCCACGTCGCCCGCGCCAACGCGCTGTGGCGCACCGTCGACCAACGAAGCGAGGCGCTCGCGATCTTCACCGGTCCCGACGCCTACGTCTCGCCCGCGTTCTATCCCGCCAAACGCGAGCACGGCCGCGTCGTGCCGACGTGGAACTACATCGCCGTCCACGTCTACGGCACGCTGCACGTGCTCGACGACCTCGCGGCGACGCGACGCATCGTCACGCTGCTGACGGACGCGCACGAGGCGCCGCGGGCGCAGCCCTGGCACGTCGACGACGCGCCCGAGACGTTCGTCGAACAGCAGCTCGGCGCCATCGTCGGCCTCGAGCTGCACGTCGCGCGCGCGATCGGGAAATGGAAGCTGGGCCAGAACCGTTCGACCGCGGACCGGCTGGGCGTCGAGGATGCGCTCTCGGCCTCCGATCGCCCGAGCGACCGCGCGACCGCCGACGCGATGGCCGAGCGTGCGGCGCGCGATGCGAAGCCGGCGGACTGACGCCTAGGAGTCGCGCACCCGCGCCGTCCGCAGCAGATCACGGGTCGCGTCCATGCTGACCTGAACCTGTTCGCGGTCCTCGTCCAAGCGCGCCGTCTGGTAGCGTCGCAGCGCGCGCGCGCCGGCGGCGCCCCGCACGCCGCCTTCGTCGTCGACGTACGTCGCGATGGCCAGCGCGTCGAGCAGCCCGGTTATCAAGCCCGCTCCGACCATCGGCGAGGAGACGTGCGCGGCATCGCCGAGCATCGCGACGCGCCCGCTCGCGAGACGTTCGGGAAGATACTCCGCCAGCGGCGTCCCGAAGGCGACGTTTCGATCGAGTGCCGCCACGATCGCCGCGGCAGCCGGCGTACCGGGCCAGCGCGCCGGCGCGATCGCGCGCAGCTCGGCGCGCAGCGTGTCGTCGAGCGTCACCGAGCTGCGCACCTCGTCGCCGACCAGCAAGCCGCGCTCGCGCAGCCACGCCGTCCGGCTGCCGTCGTACCACGCGAAGGTGATCTGGCGCGATCCGGGCGCCGTCTCGCCGTGTGGTCCGGGGACGTGATAGGCGACCAGGCGCGCCGTCTCGGGAATCGGTTGGCGGCCGCCGCCGAGCTGGCGCGCGCGCCACATCGCTTCCGGCAGCCACGCCTCGTGCGGCAGACCGCGCCACAGCACGAAGCCGCCGTAGCGCGCGTGCTGACGGGCCGGATCGACGGCGGCGCGCACGACGCTGCGATAGCCGTCGGCGCCCAGCACGACGTCCGCCTCGAACGTCGTGCCGTCGAGGGTGCGGGCGACGGCGCGCTGCGCGCCGTCGCGCACCTCGACCACCCGCCGACCCGCGTGAATCTCGATGCCCGGCGTGCGCGCGACGACGGCCAGCAGCCAGCTCCGGATCGCGTACCAGGTCGAGGTCTCGCGCGAGGTGCGGATGACCGGCATCGCCGGAACGAGCTCGCTGGTGCGCGGGTCGACGCCGGCGAGTCGCGCGTACAGGTCGCGCTCGACGCCGAGCCCCGCACCCCCGCGCTCGTCGCCGACCGTCTGCTCGAGCACGGTCACGGCGATGCCGCGCCGCGCGAGCGCGATCGCGAGCGGCAAGCCGACCAGCGACCCGCCGACGACGATCGCGGCACCCCGATTTGCCGGCACGCCGACGACTATGCGGCCGCTGCCGCGATCACCTGGCTACGGTGCGCTCGCGGCGAGGATGTCCTGGGCGATGAGGTCGCGAAACCGCTTCCAGACCGGATACTGCATGTAGTTCGCCGCGGTGACGAGCACGACCAGATCGAGCTGCGGCACGACCTCGAGCAGCTGGCCGCCGTTCCCGCCGGCTTCGTAACTGCGATAGGTGCGACGCCCGACGCGCAGCGTCAGCCGATGCCAAGAGTACCCGTAGTCGCCCGGCGTCTGCAGGCTCGCATGCGGGCGCAGCGCGTCGGTCACCCACGCGTGCGGGAGCAGCCGCACACCGTGCCACCTCCCGCCGTCGAGGAAGAGTTGGCCGAGCTTGAGGAAGTCGCGCGGAAGCAGATACTCGCCGCCGCCCAGATACATCGTCCCGGTCGGCGTGATCGGGATGTAGTAGCGGCCGAACTGCAACGGCCGCGCGATCGTTCGATCGAACCACAGCGGCAGCCAGACGGCGGTCGCGTGCGAGACGACGCCGCCGACCAGATTGATCCCCTCGCTGCAGTAGACGGCGCGCACGCCGGGCGCGCTTGCCATCGGCAGGTCGAGCATGTAGCGGTACCAGTCGGGCTGGCCGGCTTGGCTCTGCACGACGCCTTCGTTGCCCGGCGACGCGTCGTCGTTGTCATCGCAGCGCAAGCCGCTCGACATGTCGAGGACGTCGCCGAGCGTGATGTGCGCCTTGCGCGGATCGGGGTGCCGCAGCGCGCCGAACCGGTAGAACGGCAGGATCGGCGTATCGGCGCGCAGAGCAGCGCCATGCGCGATCGCCGTCCCGACCAACGCCGCATCGAAGCTCTTACCGGCCGAACGCAAATCGTGCGGACGATCGGCGGAGAAGCCGTCGAAATACGCGTCGACGACCAACCGGCCGTGGCGCGCGACCAGCAGCCCTTGGATCACCGGCGCGCGCAGCGAGTCGTCGGGGGTGCGCAGGATGTGGTCGAGCAGCGCCTCGACGGGCGCCGGCCGCATTCCGACTTGCGCCAAGGTCCCGACCGGCCAGCCGTCCGCGCGCGGCAGCGGCCGCTCGTAGGCGAGGTGCGAGCGCATCGGCGTGCGCGGAAAGAACCCGCTCGCCGCGCTCGGCGCGACGCGCGTGAAGATCGCCGGTGGATACGGCGCGATCGTCAGCGCGATCGTTTGCGTCGCCGGATCGTAGGCACCGGCGAAGCCGCCGTGGGCTCCGGTGAAGCGGAGCGTCGTGCCGTCGAGCCGCGCCGACGCGAAGCTCGGCCCGAAGTTCGCCAGCGGATCGCGGACGAAACCGCGCAGTCCGCCCTGCGGCCCCGGTTGCAAGACGAGGTAGAGCTCGAGACGCGAGGGGAGCGTGACGACCTGGCCGACCCAGGTGTCCGGCTCCCGCAGCCGCAGATCGGCCGGCGAGCCGTAGCGGTTCCCGAACGTCGCTCCCGCGGGCTGGATCCAGAACGCGCGCATCGAGGCACCGGGGCTCACCGGAGCGTGCAGCTCGCCGAACCCGGCGGGAAAGCGGAACGTTCGGATGGTGCCGGCCGTCCTGCCGGTCGCCTCGAGGCCGTCGATGCTCGCCGTCCAGCGTCCCGCATGCGCTCGCACGACGAGCTCGCCGTCGACCGGCGGACCGACGGTTCCCACCGCACGCCACAGCCCGGCGAGCGCGCGCGAGCCGTCGACGCCTTGCGCGCCGGCGGCGACCGCGGCGAACGGCAGGGCCGCCGTCAGCAACAACGAGAGTACGGATCGCATGACTCCATCGTGGCGAACGAGCGGCGGCGCGTCTTCACGGATCTCTCACGGCGAGCGCGTCTATCGCATCGGAGCCCTCTCCCTCGACGCCGATCGGCTCGTCGTGTTGGCGAACGGCACACCGGTCGCGCTGGCGCCGAAGGCGGTTGCAACGCTTGCGTTGCTCGTCGAGCGCGCCGGTACGCCGGTCGCCAAAGACGAGTTCCTCGACACGATCTGGAGCGACGCCGACGTCGGCGAGGCGACGCTGGCGCAGAACGTCTACCTGTTGCGGCGCACGTTGCGGCTGCACGGTTTGGACGGTGCCATCCGTACGCTCCGCGCCGCGGGTACGTCTTTACCGCACCGGTCGCGCGCGACGCGTCGCCGCCGGCGTCACGTCGGCCGGCACCGCCGGCGGCTCCGGCGCGGCGGTGGCCGACCCTCGCGCTGACACTGCTCGCGTTGCTGGTGATGGGCGGCGGCGGCCCGGCGCCGGTACGCGGCACGCCCGCTCGGGCGAGCGCGCTCGCGCCGGAAGCCGATCGCCTGTACCGGTTGGGTCGCTACTATTGGCAGTTGCGAACGCTCGAGGGGATGACGCGCAGCATCGGCTACTTCCGCGCCGTCGTCGCCGCCGCACCGGACGACGTGCTCGGCTTCGCCGGGCTGGCCGATGCGTACGCGGAGCTGGCGGAGTATCGCTGCGACGGCGGGCCGCCGTGCGCTCGCGAAACGGCGCTGGCGGCCCGCTATGCCGCCGCGGCGCTGACCCGCGATCCGAACGCTGCCGCCGCGCTGACCTCGCAAGCACGGATCATCGATCTCGCCGACGGCGATCCCGACCGTGCCGACGCGTGGTACCGACGCGCGATCGCCGCCGACCCGCGCTACGCGATCGCCCACGAATGGCGCGGGCTCGAACTGCTCTCCCGGGGACGGCTGACCGCGGCGCGCGCGGAGCTGACGCACGCCGCGCAGCTCGAACCGGTCGCGACCGTGATCTATGCCGGGCTCGCGCGTGCTGCGTTCTACCAGCGCGACTACCGCGTCGCGCTCGCGTACGCGCGCGAAGCGATCGCCCTCAATCCGCGCCGCGTCGAGTCGCTCGTGGTGATCGGCCTCGCGTCCGAGGAGCTTGGCCGGGCGAGTGCGGCGCGGACGGCGTTTCGTCGCCTCGCCGCCGTCGACGCGGACGTGCCCGACGAGCGCGCGCTCGAAGCGGCGTTGTCGGTGCGCGCCGGACGCCGGACGCCGGGGCTGCGCGCGCTCGACGCGATCGTGCGCAGCCACCCGCGGGGCGACTATGCGCTGCTCGATGCCGCGCTGGGCTACGTCGCCGCCGGCCGGCCCGCGACCGCGCTGCGGCTGCTACCGCGCGTGCGCTTCGGCTACGGTCTCTCGCGCACGTGGCTCGCGCTCGATCCGCGGCTCGACCCGGTGCGGCGCGATCGCCGGTTCGCGTCCTGGACGCGTGCGGACTGAAGACGCTACGCGCGCGCAGCCGTGCGTGCGCGCAGCTCGGTCTTGATCACCTTGCCCACGCTGGTGCGGGGCAGCGCGTCGACGAACGTGATCGTGCGTGGCTTCTTGTAGCCCGCGATCAGCGTGCGGCAGTGCTCGATCAGCGCCGCCTCGTCGGCCCGGGCGCCCGGCGCCAGCTCGACGAACGCGGCGACCGCTTCGCCGTACACCGCGTCGGGGACGCCGATCACGGCCGCGTCGGCGACGGCCGGGTGCGCGAGCAGCGCGCGCTCGACTTCCTTCGAATAGATGTTCAGGCCGCCGCTGAGGATCATGTCCTTCTTGCGGTCGACGACGTAGAGGTAGCCCGCGTCGTCGAAGCGGCCCAGATCGCCCGTGTGCAGCCAGCCGTCGCGCAGCGTCTGCGCCGTCTCCTCGGGACGCCCGTAGTAGGCGCGCATCGCAAGGCCCGTGCCGGGCTCGCCGCAGCGCACGATGATCTCGCCGACCTTGCCGGCCGGGACGTCGGCGCCGGCCTCGTCGATCAGCCGAATCTCGACGCCCACCGTCGGGCGCCCGACCGAGCCCGCGTGCGCGACCTGCTCGTGCGGCAGCAGCGTGGTGATGCTGCCGGCCTCGGTCATCGCCAAGAACGAGTACAGCTGCAGCCGCGGCAGCGCGCGCAGCAGCTTCTCCTTGACCGCGATCGGGAACGCCTCGCCGGTCGCCAGCACCACGCGCAGGGTCGCGCAGCGCGACGCGTCGCGCTCGAGCTCGGGGAGCAGCAGCCGCGCGATGGTCGGCACGATCCCGGCCACGGTGATGCGTTCGCGCGCGATCGTCTCGAGGACGTCGGCGGCGTCGAAGCGCGGCATCACCACCAGCGTCGCGCCCAAGCTGACCGCGTTGAGCAGCCGTGCGATCGCGGTGCGGTGCGCCAGCGGCGTCGTCACCAAAATGCGGTCCGCCTCGCTCAGACGCCAATCGACGTCGTTGATGAACGCCATCACGACCAGGTTGGCATGGGTGACGATCGCGCCTTTGGGCGCGCCGGTCGTCCCGGAGGTGTAGCAGATCAGCGCGTCGTCGAGCTCGCCGGGGATCGGCGGCAGCGGCTCCTCGCCGCCTTCGGCGACCAGGTCGTCGAGACCGCGCGCCGGATCGCAGGCCAGCCAGATCGTCGTGCCCGTCCCGATCGCCAGCGCGACGGTGGCCGCGTGCGAGGGCGCGCCGAGCGCCACCAACGGCGCGCAGTCGGCGATCACGTGCGCCAGCTCGTGCGCCGTCAGCCGGACGTTGACCGGCACGACGATCGCCCCGCACTTGACGACGGCATAGAACGCCTCGACCCACGCCGGCCCGTTGTCGAGCACGACCAGCACGCGCTCGCCCGGGCCGACGCCGCGCCGCCGCAGCGCCCGTGCCGCGGCATCGGTGCGCGCGTGCAGCGCGCCGTAGCTCAGGCGGAGATCGCCGCACACGACCGCTTCGCGCTCGGGATGGCGCAGCGCCATCCCCGCTAGGAAGCTGCCGATCTTCATCGCGCGGCGCTCACTCCGCGGGGACGAAGACCGGGTAGTGCTGGTCGGCGAGCTGCTCGAAGGCCACTCGCACCCGCATCCCGATCCGCACCTGCTCGGGCGGGACGTCGATGACGCGCGCGATGATCCGCACGCCCTCGTCGAGCTGCACGGTCGCCACCGCGTACGGCACGAGCGGCGCGAAGTCGGGCGGCGCGACGCGCGCGATCGTGCACGCGAAGACCTCGCCCGTCCCCTTCACCGCGCGCCATTCGAGGTTACGGCTGCCGGTGTAGATGCTGACCGGACGCGGATAGTGCTGGAAGCGGCCGCTGTCGCGGCAGAACTGCAGCACCAGCTTCCCCTCGCGGGCACCGTCCCAGAACGGCTGCGAGTCGACGTAGGTGCCGATCTTCGGCGCGCGCCGCGCTTTGGGCTCGCTCATCGTGACGTCTCCAGGATCAGCACGTTGCTGACCGACCAATTGCGCGCGTAGGGGATGACGCCGATCCCGGTGACCATCGCGTTGCGCGGGTCGGGGACTTGGCGTTCGCCGGCCTCGCCGAACAGCTGGCGCACTGCCTCGACCAGGTTGAGGCCGCCGCTGGCCAAGCCCGGCTGACCGCACGAGATCTGTCCGCCGCCGGTGTTGAGCGGCAACGTGCCGGTCGGCGAAAGGTCGGTCTCGAGCACGTAGCGCGAACCCTCGCCGCGCGCGCAGAAACCGATCTGCTCGAGCTGCAGCAGCACCGCGATGGTGAAGTCGTCGTACGGCTGGAACATCCGCACGTCGGCGTGCGTCATCCCGGCCTGCGCCAGCGCGCGCGGACCGACGCGAGTGAAGCCGCTCTCGGTCACGTCGGCTTCGGGCTCCGTGCCGAGGTGGTTCGTCAGCTCGGCGTAACCGACCGGGAACGCGCGCTGCCGCAGCCCCAGCCGGTCGGCGTTCTCCACGCTCGTCACCAGCACGGCGTTGGCCCCGTCGGCCCACATCACCGAGTCCAGCAGCCGCAGCGGATCGAAGACCATCCGCGAGGCGCGATAGTCGTCGAGCGTGAGCGGCTTACGCAGCTTGCCGCACGCGTTCTCGTTGCGCAGCGCGCCCGCGCGCTGCGTGATCGCGATCTTGCCCAGCGCGTCGGGATCGAGCGCGTGGTCGCGCACGTAGCGGCTCATCATGAGCCCGAACATCCCCGGCGGTCCTTGGATCCCGGTCGGGTCCTGGAACTCGTCCTTGTAGGCGGCGTAGTTCGCGGCCCAGTGCGTGCTGGGCGCGTCGCCGCCGATGACCAGCGCCGTCGTGCACAGGCCGTCGCGGATCGCGCCCGCCGCGCGGGCGACGCCGCCGATGCTCGAGGCGCCGCCGAGTCCGCCCAGCTGCAGCCAGGTCGGGCTCAAGCCCAGCGCGTCGGCCATGTAGACGGCGTAGAACGGGTTGGCGGCTTCGCTCAGCGCGACGGCGACGTTCATTCCGTCGATCTCGCGCTTGTCGATGCCGGTGCGTTCGAGCAGCTGCGCGAGCGCTTCGCCGCACAGGTCGTAGGCGCTGCGGCCCGTCTTGACGTCGATCTTCGTCTCGGCGTAGCCGACGATCGCGATGTCGCGTGCCACGCTCATTGGCCCTTGAACGCGGGCGTGCGCTTTTCGCGGAAGGCCGCCAGGCCTTCGTCGCGATCGTCGGTGAGGTAGAGGAAGAACGACGCGTCGCCTTCGTACGCCATCCCGTTGGCCAGCGAGAGGTCGGCGCCGCGCTCGATCGCGAGCTTGCTCATCATGACCGAGATCGGCGCGCCGGCGGCGATCGTCTCGGCCAGCTCGCGCGCTTTGGTCATCGCTTCGCCGGCGGGCGCGACGTGGTTGACGATGCGGTACCCCAGCGCGTCCTGCGCGGAGAGCCGGCGCCCGGTCCAGATCAGCTCCTTCGCCAGCGGCTTGCCGACCAGCCGCGCCAGCGTCTGCGTTCCGCCGCCGCCCGGCATCATCCCCAGCTTGACTTCGGGCAGGCCGAACGTCGCCCGTTCGCCGGCGACGATGAAGTCGGCGCACAGCGCCAGCTCGAAGCCGCCGCCCAGCGCGTAGCCTTCGACGACCGCGATGACCGGCTTGCTGTACTCGGGCAGTGCGCGGAACAGCTGGCCGGTCTTGCGCACGCGGCGGCGTTTGCGGTAGAAGTCGAACTTCTCGCGCGGCCCGATCGCGAACTCGCTGGTGTCGATCCCGGTGCAGAACGCCTTGTCGGTCCCCGACAACAGCACCGCGGCGATCGCGCGATCGCTCTCCGCGTCGGCCAACAGCTCGAGGATCTCCGCGGCGGTCTGCTCGCGGATCGCGTTCATCTTCTCGGGGCGCTGGATCTGGATCTCCAGCCAACGCTCCCTCCGCACGACGACGACGTCCTGCGGATCGGTGGTACTCACGGTGGTGGTTTACTCCTGACGGGACGAGATCGCGTCGCCGAGCATCGCGGCCGCGATGCGGTCGACGAGCGCGCGCGGATCGGGGTGATCGGCCGGACGCAGCTCGAGCACGACGTGCGCCGGAGCCGCGAGGACGACGACGCGGTCGGCCATCTCGATCGCGTCCTCGATGCGGTGGGTGATGAACAGGCACGTCTTGCCCAGGTCGTGGACGAGCGCGCGGAAGTCGCGGCGCAGCTCCGCCGAGGTCACCTGGTCGAGCTGGCTGAACGACTCGTCGAGCAGCACGATCTCGGGATCGACGGCCAGCGCGCGCGCCAGCGAGACGCGCTGCCGCATCCCGCCCGACAGCTCGTGCGGATACTTCTCCTCGGCGCCGGTCATCTTCACCCGGGCCAGCCACGTGCGCGCGCGCTCGAGCGCCTGCGTACGCGGCGTGCCGCCGATCTGCAAGCCCAGCGCGACGTTCTCGAGCGTCGTGCGCCACGGCAACAGCCGGTCGGTCTGGAAGCTGATGGCGAGCTTGCCGCGCAGCGCGCGAAACTCGCGGAACGGATCGCAGCCCGCCACCAGCGCGTGGCCGGACGATGGTGCCAGCGCGCCGAGGATGACGTTGATCGCGGTGCTCTTGCCGGCGCCGGTCCGCCCGACCAGCGCGACGATCTCGCCGCGCTCGACGATCAGGCTCAGGTTCTCGACCGCCGTCACCCCGTTGAAGCTGCAGGTGACGCGATCGAGCACGATCTCGGGCTGCACGCTCATCGCACGGCCACCTCGCCGCGCCAGTGCAAGAGCCGTCGCTCGATCGCACCGATCAGGGCCTGCAGGATCAGATTGAACGCGACCAGCAGCACGGTCCACGCCAGGATGTCGTCCATCTCGAAGGCCGACTCGGCGACGGCCATCTTCGCGCCGATGCCCACCGCCGCGCCGATCAGCTCGGCAAAGACCACCATGCGAATCGCGTAGCCGATCGCCGACTTGGTCGTCAGGATGACGTACGGGATCAGGTGCGGGAAGAGCAGGTAGCGAAACGTCTGCAACGGCCTGGGCCGAAAGCTCTCGACCATCTCGAGCAGCTCTTTGGGCAACGCCTGCAGTCCGTCGTAGACGTTGATCGCGTAGAATGGCAGTATGATCAAGAACAGGATGAAAAAGATCCGCTCTTCCGTGTTCCGGAACCAGAAGACGGCGATCAGCATCCACGAGAGCGCCGGGACGCCGGTGACGACGACCAGCAGCACGCGGATATACGGCCGCAGCCAGGTCGCACCCAGCATCACGACGCCCAGCGCCGAGCCGACGACCAGCGAAGCGAGCACCGCGGCGAACAGACGCAGCAGCGTCGCGACGACGTCGCCGGTATCGTGGGTCAGCTCGTTCCAGAGCGCGCGCAGGATGACCAGCGGCGCCGGCATGATGTAGGCCGGCACGAAGAAGCTGGCGATCTGAATCGCGGCGACGATCGCGACGATGACGACCACGCCGGCGATCGCGTCGGCGCGCTGCCCGCGCCCGCGCGCGCCGCGTGCCGGCGCGTCGACCGCGCCGACGCCGAGCTCAGCGGACGGCGAAGAAACCATCATCCAGCTTGCGCGGGAGCTGTCCGTTCTTGAGCAGGTACGCGGCGGCCGTGGCGACGTTCTTGCGGCCCTCGGGATCACTCATCGGCCACGCTTCGAAGGTGAAGCGCCCGGCCGAGAAGCCCAGCTTGAGCGCCGCCGGCGGAATGTCCATCTTGGGCGCCGAGTCGGCGATGGCCGCATCTTGATTGGTTGTGATCCAATGGATCGCGTCGGCGAACGCGGCGGCGACCTTGCCGCCGATGCCCGGGGCCGCGTCGAGCGCCGGCTTGCGCCCGGCCAGCCCGAAGAACGGCATCGGCGAACCCAGGTGGCGCCGGAAGTCCTCGCCGGCATCGTAGATGACGCGCAGCGACGGGTCACGCGCGATCCCCACGCTGACGCTGGGCTCCCACGAGACCGCCGCGTCGGCGCGGTTGGCAGAGACCAGCGTGACCGCGGTCGCCGGACTCTCGACGTTCTGCACCGTCGCGTCGTGTTCGAGGTCGACGTGATGGAAGTCGCGCAGCGCGGCCGCCGCCAGCCGGTACGTCCCCGACGAGAGGACGCCGGCGACCGTCTTGCCTTTCAATTCTTCGGGATTCGCCGGGCCGTGCGCGCCCGCGACGACGCTGACCATCCCGGCCGTCGTCAGCGTCGCCAGCAGCGCGACCGGCGCGCCGGCGAGATAACGCTGCGCGAACGCGTCCCAGCCGCCGATCGCGATGTCGGTCGTGCCGGCGATGAAGTCGTTGTAGTACGCGCTCAGCGAGGGCTGAATGCCCAGCACGTCGAGCTGGAAGCCGTGCTTGACGTCGAAGTGGTTGCGCAGCACCGCGTCGTTGAGGATGACGCCGAACCCGGTCGAGAGCGTCTGGCACTTGACGTGCGGGAGGTCGGCGGCCCGCGCGATCCGGGGGACGGCGATCGCCGTGCCGGCCAGAGCGGCTCCTCCCGCGATGAACGTTGCGCGACCGATGCTCGTGCTCATGCCTTCGTCTCCTTTGTTGGTCTATCGGCCCTTATGCGCCGAGCGCTTCGCGGCGCCGGTGGCCGCCGAAGATCGGCGGCAGGTCGATCGGTGCCGCGGCGATCCGGTGCAGCACGGGCAGGATGCGATCGCGCACTTCGGCCGGCGCGAACGAGGCGGTCGGGCCGACCGCGTTGAGGGCGGCGACGACGCGGCCTTCCGCATCGCGCAGCGGCACCGCCGCGCTGGCGATCCCGGTCTCGATCATCCGCAGCGCGACCGCATAGCCGTCGCGGCGCACCTGCGCGAGATCGGTCAGCAGCGTCGGCAGATCGGCGATCGTGTTCTCGGTATAGACGGCGAACGCGCCCTCACCGTAGAGCGCGCGCACGCGCGCTTCGGGCAAGTGCGCCAGCAAGACGCGGCCGATCGCCGTCGCGTGCGCCGGCAGCGCCGAGCCGGCATGGACTTCGAACGGCAGCAGCTGGCGCACCGCGCTGCGCGCGACGTGCACGACGACGCGCCCTTCGAGGATGCCGACGTTGGCGGTGTGGCCCAGCTCGTCGGAGACGAGCGTGACCCGCGCTTGCAGATCGGGATCGTTGAGCGCGGTGCGCACCTTGGCGCCGACCCACATCAGCTTCGGTCCCGCTCGATACACCTTGGTCTCGGGATTGAACGAGAGGTACTCGAGCGCCGTCCAGGTCTGCAAGATGCGGTGCGCGACCGAGTGCCCGAGGCCCAGGCGGCGCTGCACGTCGCGCAGCGTGAGTGCTCCCTCACCGACCAGCAGCTCGAGGACCTCGGCCGAGCGGCCCACGGTCCGTAATTGCTCGTCGTTCTTCCCGTTTCTCGGGAAGCTTTTCCCGTTTTCCACCTGCATCCGACTGTACGGCAACGCGTTGCGCCGGTCAACGCTCGCGGCGGACCGTTTCTCCAAGCGAAACCAAGCCCCAGTCCACGGGGAGGCTTGGATTTAGATTTTCCTCAGACAAGGATTAGGACTACCTAACTCATGAATGAGCCGCCCCATGATCGCTTGGAGCCGGCGGCTGTCCGCCCTTGTCGCGTTGGTCGCCTTCGTCGCCGCGGGGGTGCCTGCGCGGGCGCAAGGCCCCGCGCCCGGCGGTGCCGCCAGCGGCACCGTCCGCGCGTCCGACGGAACGCCGATCGCGAAAGCCGTCGTCGCGCTGCGCGGCAACGGCCCGCTTCGCAGCGCCCGCAGCGACGCCGCCGGCCGCTTTCAGATCGACGGCCTGCGCGCCGGCACGTATCTGGTCGACGTGCACGCCGACGGGTACACGCCGCTGACCGGCCAGACGGTACAGATCACCGACGGTCGGAACGCCGTGCTCGACGTCGCGCTGCCGCGCGCGCAAGTCGCCTCGCTGGTCACGATCGGCGCGGTGACGGCCAACGGCACCCGCGCGCTCTCGACCTCGCCGGCGCCGACGCTCGAGATCAGCGCGCAGCCGTACGCGCAGCAGGGCGTCACCCGCGTGAGCGACATCCTGACCGACCAGCTCTCGACGACGGTGTACCCGATCCTGGGCGGCGGCCTCAACGCGCCGGCCGTCGTCGCGCTGCGCGGTCCGGATCCCAGCGAGACCCTGGTCGACGTCGACGGGCACCAGGTCAACAACGGCAGCACTGGTGATTTCGACCTCTCGCTGCTCGATCCGGCCGACCTGCAGAGCATTCAGGTCGTCTACGGCATCGCGCCCTCGGCGCTCTACGGCCCGAACACGCTGGGCGGCGCGCTCAACGTGCGCACGCTCGAACCGACGACGACGCCGCAGACGACCGTGCGTTTCTCCGACGGCTCGTACGACACGTTCGCCGACACGTTCGACACGACCGGAACGGTCGGCCGGCTCGGCTACGCCTTCTCCTACCACCGCGTCACCTCGGGCGGTCAGCTCGACGACTACCTGATCCCGACCACCAGCGGCAACGGGGTGGCGCCGATCTCGAACGCGCTCGATGCCGGCACGGTGCTCGGCAAGCTGCGCTACGCGCTCCCCGCGGGCGGCTTCGTCGGGCTGACGTTCAGCGATCAGTCGGTCTTCCGCGACCTCTCGGCGACGCTCTCGGCGGTGCAGCTCGGACCGACCGGCACGCTGAACGGCGCAACCTACACCAACGAATCGGGCACGACGCTGAACGACTCCACCATCGCCTACGGCCTGGACGCCGAGGTTCCGCTCGGACCGAAGAACGCCGAGGGCAGCGCGCTGACGACGGCCATCTTCCGCCAGCAGAACGGCACCGCGTTTCAGTCGGTCGGCGGCCCCGGCACCGGCAGCTCGCCGTATCTGTACGACGACCACGATCGCATCGTCGACGACACGCTCGAGATCGTCCACGAGCTGCCGCACGGCTCGCTGACGCTCAAGTACGCGCTGACCGACGAAGGGCTGCTGACGGACTACATCCCCGGCGTGATCTTCGCCGACGCGTATCTGCGTCAGCCGATCGGGACGACGGTGCTGCCGTTCGACGTCGCGCGCGCCGACGCGACCTCGATCCCGGGCATCCCCGACTCGACGACGCAGTTCCTCAGCCAGACGGAACGTTCGCTCGGGCTCCTCTACCAGATCGAGCCGACCGCGAAGTTGCACTATGCGTTCGCCGCGTACGACAGCGACTACAGCACGTTCGGCCACAGCCTCGATCCGCGCGTCGGCTTCACCTGGACGCCGACCGCGGACGTGGGCTATCGCGCCTCGGTCGGCACGACGTTCCAGTCGCCGCAGCTGCCGGGTCTGCTGATTCCGCCGGTGCTGCCCGCGCCGGCGCCGAGCGACACCGTCCCCGGCTTCTACTCGAGCATCGGCAACCCGCACCTGACCGCCGAGCACGCGACCTCGTACGACCTGGGCGCCGATCACGTGTTCGGCGGCGCGCAACCGGTCACCGCGTCGCTCGACGTCTACCGCACCGACTTGCACAACGGCGTCGCGACGTACTACTCGCCGACGCCGTGCACGAGCGTGCTGGACGACCCGGCGACGTGCTTGAGCTACCCGGTCAACGTGACGCGCGAAGTCTACGAGGGGATCGAGCTGCGCGCGGCGCGTCCGCTCGCGCCGCACACGACGCTGCGCTTCAGCTACGACGTCGACAGCGTCTTCACCAAGGACGTCCCGGCGGGGTCGGCCGACAACTTCCCCAACTTCCAGCAGTCGGCCGGGGTGCCGCTGCACAAGGCGACGCTGGACCTCGCGCACGATGGCCGGAGCATCGCCTACTACGCCGGCGTCCTCTACGAGGGCGAGTACAACGAGCTGAACCTACCGCCGTACGCGACGCTGCGCGCCGGCGTCACCTGGCACGCCGGCAAGACGCTCGACCTCGGCCTGTACGGCACCAACCTGACCAACGTCTACAACTTCAAGCTCACGGAACTCGGGCAGGGCATTCTCTACGGGACCATCGTAGGCGGCCCGCAGGCGGCCG
This sequence comes from Candidatus Sulfotelmatobacter sp., assembly GCA_035504415.1. Classification (NCBI taxonomy): domain Bacteria; kingdom Pseudomonadati; phylum Acidobacteriota; class Terriglobia; order Terriglobales; family Candidatus Korobacteraceae; genus Candidatus Sulfotelmatobacter; species Candidatus Sulfotelmatobacter sp. The sequence goes on from DATJRY010000005.1 coordinate 198,876, forward strand.
ACGCGCTGCCGCTGGCCGGCCCGCAGATCACCTTCACCGCCGCCCTCCACACCTAGGGGGCGACCTCTTGTCGCTCATCCCAAAGTCGCGCCTCACGGGGAGGTTAGGCGCTCCTAACAAGAGAATGTGGGCTGCCTCATGATCGTTTGCATCTGCAACGCGCTCCGCGAGCGTGAGATCGAGCGGAACGTCTCGACCGGCGGCGTCCAGACCGTCGACGACGTCTTCTCGGCCGCGGGCTGCGAAGCGCGCTGCGGCACGTGCGTCCCCGAGATCGAGGGAATGCTGTTGCGGAAGCGCCCGGCGTCCTCGGCGACGAACGAGGGCCGAAACGCCCCGCTCTGACCGTTCGGAGGTGAACCGGTGCGGGCACCCGCCGCGATCATCGATCAGCTCAACAAGATGCTCTTCAACGAGCTGACCGCGATCAACCAATACTTCCTTCACGCGCGCATGTTCCGCAACTGGGGCTACGTCGAGCTCGGCGAGCGCGTCTATCACGAGTCGATCGGGGAGATGCGCCACGCCGATTGGCTGATCGAGCGCATCCTGTTCCTCGACGGCTTGCCCAACCTGCAAGACCTCGGGAAGCTGCGCATCGGCGAGAACGTCCCCGAGGCGCTCGAGAGCGACCTGCGGCTGGAGATGACGGCGCGCGACGACACCGCGGCGTCGATCGCGCTGTTCGAGCGCGAAGGCGACTACGTCAGCCGCGAGATCTCGGCCAAGATCCTGATCGACTCCGAAGAGCACGTCGACTTCCTCGAGACGCAGATCCGTCTGCTGGGCGCGCTGGGCGAGCAGAACTACTTGCAGACCGCGGCCGGCAAGCTGCGTTCGCCCGACAGCCCCGCCGACTGAGCTGGCGCGCCGTCGGATCGTGTCGCACCACGGCGGCGTCATCGGCGTGTCGGATCACGGCGGCTGGGCGGTGCTGGTGACGGCCACGCGCGACGGCACGCTCCTCGACCGCCGCCGCGTCGAGCTCGTCGACGACGACTTGCCGGCCATCCCCCATCACCACGAATGTCAGCTGCTCCCGATGGACCAGGCGGTAGCGCTGGTCGAGCGCGTGCGCGCTTCGGCGGAACGGCACGCCGTCAGCGCGCTGGACGCCGTGGCGACGGCGGTGCCGGACGTGCGCGGCATCGCGCTGCGCACCCGTCCGCCGCTACCGGCCTCCGTCGCCGAACGCATCACCGACTACCGCGCGCGCAACGTCGCGGACTGGGTCATGTACCGCGAGGCGCTGGCTGGCGCCGCTGCGGCGCGCGGCTGGTCCGTCCAATGGTACGACGCGAAAACCGTGTTCGCGCTCGCCGGCCAGGCGTTGCAGATCGAGGACTTCGACACGCATTGCTCGCGGTTGCGCCGAACGTTCGGGCCGCCGTGGAATCAGGATCACAAGCTCGCGCTGGCGGCCGCCCTCGTCACCGCGACGACGCTCGAGCGCGCGCGGTAGCGACGTCGAGGTCGGGCGTGAGCTGGTCGCGCTCGACGACGAGCTCGAGCAGCGCGGCGCGGCCGGCGGCGCGGGCGCGCGCGAACGCGGCCGGAAACTCCGCCGTCGCGGCGACCCGCTCGGCGTGCGCGCCGAAGGCTCGCGCGTAGGCGACGAAGTCGGGGTTCTGCAGCTCGGTCGCGATGACGCGGGCGGGGAACTCGCGCTCTTGGTGCGCACGGATGCTGCCGTACGAACCGTTGTCGACGACGATGACGATCGGATCGAGACCGTACTGCGCGGCGGTGACCAACTCTTGCGCCGTCATCAAGAAGCAGCCGTCGCCGGCGAAGTCGATCACCACGCGCTCGGGGTGGACGAGCTTGGCGGCGATCGCCGCCGGCAGGCCGTAGCCCATCGTGCCGCTGGTCGGCGCGAGCTGCGTGTGCAACGGCCGGTAGCGGTAGAAGCGCTGCACCCAGATCGCGTAGTTGCCGGCGCCGTTGCAGACGATCGCGTCGCGCGGCAGCGTGTCGCGCAGATGTACCATGACCGCGCCCAGGTCGAGCGCGCCGGCACTCGGCGGCGGCTGCAGCCGCTTCTCGTAGTCCGCGTGCGCGGCGGTCGCCCAGGCGTCCCAGGGTCGCACCGGCAGCGGCGCGAGCGCGGCGAGCGCGCGCGCCATCGGCGCCACGCCGGCGTTGATCGGCAGCGTCGCGGTGTAGACGCGACCCAGCTCTTCGCTGCCGGGGTGAACGTGGATCAGCGTCTGCACCGGGCGCGGGATCGTCAGCAGCGTGTAGCCGTCGGTCGAGGTTTCGCCCAGGCGCGGACCGAGCGCGAGCAGCAGGTCGGCGTCGCGGATGCGCTGCGCCAGCGCCCGATCCATTCCCAAGCCGGCGTGCCCGGCGTAGAGCGGGTGCGCGTTGTCGAACACGTCCTGCCGCCGGAACGTGAGCGCGACCGGGAGTCCGAACGCGTCGGCGAACGTCTGCAGGTCCGCGCACGCCTCCGCGGTCCAACCACCGCCGCCGGCCAGCACCAACGGCCGCTGCGCGCCGGCAAGCAGCGCGCGCAGCTGCGCCAGCTGCTCGGGCGCGGGGCTCGGCGGCGCGACCGTCACCGGCGGCGCGTCGGCGACGGCGGTCTGCTCGTCGAGCACGTCCTCGGGGATGCCGAGCACGACCGGGCCCGGACGCCCGTTGCACGCGGTCGCGAACGCGCGCGCGATCGCTTCGGGGATGCGGGCGGCCTCGTCGACCTGCTCGGCGTGCTTCGCCAGCGTCGCGAAGGTCGCGCGCACGTCGATCTCTTGCCATGCTTCGCGGCCGAGGTGTTCGCGCCCCGGCAAGCCGACGATCAGCACCAGCGGCGTCGAGTCCTGCTTGGCGGTGTGGACGCCGATCGACGCGTGCGTCGCGCCCGGCGCGCGCGTCACCATCACGACGCCGGGCCTGCCGGTCAGCTTCCCGTACGCCTCGCCCATGTGCGCGGCCGCGCCTTCGTGGCGGCAGACGATGAACCGCATCGCATCGCGCCGATCGTACAGCGCGTCGAGCGCGCGAAGATAGCTCTCGCCGGGCACCCCGAAGATCAGATCGACGCCGTGCAGCGCGAGCGCCGCGACGAGCACCTCGCCGCCGCTGCGCCGCGGCGCCGCGCTCACGCCGTCACCGCGTCCAGTCGTTCGTCGCCTCCCTCGGGCACCAGCCAGTTCAGGACCAAGAAGACGATCATGGCGGCGCCGACGAAGACGCCGAGCCAGGTCGCGATCTCACTGGTCCGATGCGTCGCCAGCGTCACCAGCGTCGGCATGAAGCCGCCGATCGCGTAGCCGATGTTCCACGACAGGGCCGTTCCCGACGCGCGGATCGCGGTCGGAAAACGGCGGTTGAGGAACAGCACGATCGGCGCGGTGGCGAGCGGCGAGACCATCGTGAGCAGCAGCGACCAGGTGCGCAGCGCACCGACCTGCGTCGGCTGCAAGGTTCCGAGCACGTGATAGAGGAGCGGCACGCACACCAGGCCCAGCACGCCGCCGAGCAGCATCGTGCGGCGCACCCCGAGCGCCCGGGTCACCAGGCCCGCGACGAACGCGGCGGCGATCGTCGCGATGCTGCTGACGATCAGGATGCTCCCGGCGACCGGCTTGGGCACGCCCACGACGGTCGTCAGGAAGGTCGGGATGTAGCCCGACGTGAGATAATACAGGGTCGCGCCGCCGCCGACGACCAGCGCGTTGGTCACGAAGACGCGACGGTACGCGCTTCCGAAGAGCACGTGCAGCGGCCGAGCCCGAGTCGCCTTCGCCGCCGCCGCACGCCGCCACGCCGGCGTCTCGACCGTCGTCGCGTAGATGACGAGTCCCACCAGCGCGCTGAGCAGCCCCGAAAAGAACATCCAGCGCCAACCCCACACCGCGTAGGCCGGGCCGGGAAACGCGTGCGCGGTGATCGCGAACGCGATCGAGGCGAGCAGCGCGCCCGTCCCCGAACCACCGCCGCCGCTGGTCAGCCCCGAGACCACCGCGCGCCAGCGCGACGGTACCGTTTCGAGCCCGATCGTGTGCGTCGCGGCGACGACCCCGCCGACGAACACGCCTTGCACCAGCCGCAGCACCAGGAACAGGATCGGCGCCAGCAAGCCGACTTCTTGCAGCGTCGGCAGCGTGCCGAGCAGCGCCGTCACCACGCCGACGCCGATGAACGCCACCAACAGCGCCGGGCGGCGTCCGCGCCGGTCGGCGAACGGCCCGAACAGCACCGAGCCCACCGGCCGCATCACCAGCGTGACGCCGAACGCGGCATACACGGCGGCTAGCGACACGAGCGGGTTGTGCGCCTTGAAGAACAGCGGGCCGATGGTCGGCGCGACGTACAGGATGATGAACAGATCGAACAGGTCGAGCGCCCAGCCGAGCACCGACGCGGCGGCCGCGCCGAACGCGCCGGTCGTGACCTGGACGCCGCTCGCCTCGACCAGCTCGCCGGCCGCGATGCCGCTGCTCACGCCTCGAGCCCCTGCCAGTTGATGTGCTTGAGTTCGGTGAACAGCTCGAGCCCCTCGACCCCGCGCGTCCGGTTGAGGCCGGAGTGCTTGGTGCCGCCCGAAGGCATCTCGGCGAACGAGGCGTTGTAGCCGTTGACCCACACGGTCCCGGCGCGAATCGCGCGCGCCATGCGCCACGCGCGGCGCACGTCGGCCGTCCACACGCCGGCACTCAAGCCGTAGTCGGTCGCGTTGGCGAGCGCGATCGCGTCGTCGTCGCCCTCGAACGGCTCGACGGTCACCACCGGGCCGAAGACTTCCTCGCGCACGATCGTCGCGCCGCGCGCGGGGCCGGCGACCACCGTCGCCTCCATGAACGTTCCGCTCAGGCCGGCCGGGCGCGCGCGCTTGCCGCCGGCCTCGATCGTCCCGGTCCGCTGCGGATCCTCGACGAAGCCGAGCACGCGCGCGAGGTGCTGCTCGGTGATCAGCGCGCCCAGATCGGTCGCTTCGTCGAACGGATCGCCGACGCGCAGCGCGCGCACGCGCGCGACGATCGCCGCCAACACGTCGGCGTACACGCTGCGCTCGACCAGCACGCGGGTGCAGGCCATGCACATCTGCCCCGCCGTGACGAAGGCGTTGCGGACGACCGCGCTGACCGCGCGGTCCAGCTCGGCGTCGGCGAAGAGGACGTTGGAAGCCTTGCCGCCCAGCTCCAGCAGCACGGTCTTGAAGGTCGCGGCCGCGTCGCGCGCGATGATCGCGCCGGTCGCGGAGGAGCCCGTGAACGCGACCGCGCGCACGTCGGGATGGCGCACGAGTGCCGCGCCGACGCTCGGCCCGACGCCGTGCACGACCTGGACGACGTCCTCGGGCACGCCGGCGCCGTAACCGATGTCCAGCATGCGCTGCACGACCAGCGGCGTCTGCTCGGCCGGCTTGAGCACCGCCGTCACCCCGGCGGCCAACGCCGGCGCCAGATCGCGCAGCACCAGCAGCAGCGGCCAGTTCCAGGGCGTGATGAAGCCGGTCACGCCGAGCGGCGTGCGTTCCAAGTGCGCGACCGAGCCGTCGGGCAGCGTCCCGGCGCGACCCCCGACATAGCGCGCGAGCCCGGCGTTGTAGCGCAACGCGTCGACGCTGCCGGCCACTTCCGCGCGCGCCTCGCGCACGATCTTGCCCGTCTCGCGCACGATCAGCGGCACCAGCTCGCCGGCCTGTGCTTCGAGCGCGTCGGCCCACGCCAGCAGCACGCGCGCACGCAGCTTGGCGTCGCGCGACCACAGCCCGCGCTCGAACGCGGCGTGCGCCCGCGCGACCGCGCGCTGCACGTCCGCGGCCGACGCGAGCGGGACGCCGCCCAGCTCCGCCCCGGTCGACGGATCGAACGAGCGCAGCACGTCGCCGGCGAGCGCCGTCATCGGCTCACGCCGTTGGCCGGACCGCGTTCCGCGTCGTGGCTGGGAAACCGCGGCTTGCGCTTCTCGCCGAACGCCGCCACGCCTTCGGCGAAGTCGGGCGTCATCCGCAGCCGGCCGTACTCGCGCCCCTCCAGCTCCATCGCGACGCTGAGCGGCGCTTCGGCGTTGGCGTCCAGGACGCGCTTGGCGGCGCGCAGCGCCGGCGCCGGCAGCGCGATCAGCTCGTCGACCAGCGACTGCACCGCGTCATCCAGCTCTGCCACCGGATGGACGCTGGTGAGCAGACCCCACGAGAGCGCCTCGGCCGCCGCGACGCGGCGGCCGCGCATCACCATGTCCTTGGCGCGCCCGACGCCGGCCATGCGCGCGATGCGCTGCGAGCCGCCGCTGCCCGGAATCATCCCCAGCGTGATCTCGGGCAGCCCGATCAGCGTCGTGTCGCTCGCGACGCGGAAGTCGCACGCCAGCGAGAGCTCCAGCCCGACGCCGAACGTGTAGCCGGTCAGGCGCGCGATGACGGGCTTGGGGCAGCGCTCCGGCGCGGCGACGTTCCACGCCAGATCGGAGAGGTGCTCGGCGTCGGTCTCCATGAACTGCGCGATGTTGCCGCCGGCGCTGAACGCTTTCTCGCCGGCGCCGCGCACGACGATCACGCGCACCGCCGGGTCCTCGCTCAGCTCGTCGAAGAGCTTGGCCAGCACGGCCCGGCCGGGATACGGCAGGCGGTTGAAGTGCGGCTCGTCGTCGAGCATGACGGTCGCCACGCGGCGAGCCGAATCGATCTCGGCGTGCAGCGCGTGCGCGCGCAACAGCTCGACGTTCTGCGAGGTCTTCACGAGGGAATCTCCTGCGGGAGCGTGGTGTAGTTACCGGCGCGCAGCTCGGTGCGCAGCACCTTGCCCGAGGCCGACTGGGGGATCGCGGCGACGAACACGTATTCGCGCGGCCGTTTGAACTGGGTCATCCCGCTGCCGCGGGCGTAGGCGTCGAGCTCGGCGGCACTGACCGCCGCCAGCGGCTCGACGAAGGCGACGATCTTCTCGCCCAGCCGCTCGTCGCGCACGCCGATGATCGCGCAGCGTCCGACCGCGGGGTGCGCGGCGATGACGTCCTCGACCTCGGCCGGATAGACGTTCTCGCCGCCGGTGATGATCATGTCGTCGACGCGGCCCAGGACGAACAGGTCGCCGTCGTCGTCCTTCATCCCGAGATCGCCGTTGAAGTACCAGCCCGAGCGGATCGCCTTCGCGTCGGCGTCGGGCCGCCGCCAGTACCCCGCGAACGCCTCCTCCGAATCGAGCCGCGCAATGATCTGGCCCGACTCGCCGGGCACGCACACGTCGTCCGGGTCGTCCGAGCCGAGCCGCACGACGCGCACGCACTCGTTGAGCCCGGCCTTGCCGGCGCAGGCCGGCTTGCGGTCGAGCTGGTCGTAGATGGTGAACGTGTAGATCTCGGTCGAACCGTAGTGGTTGACGAAGATCTCGGGCGCGAACAGCGCGAAGCAGCGCTCGACCAGCGAGGGCGTCATCGGCGCGCCGGCGTAGCCGAGCTTCGTCAACGAGCGCAGATCGCGCGCCTCGATCCCCGGCACGTGCACCAGATCGTAGTACAGCGTGGGCGCCAGGTAGAGGTTCGTGATCCGCTCGCACTCGATCAGGTCGAGCGCGCCGGCGGCGTCGAACTTCGGCATCGACACGAAGGTGCCGTTGGTCAGCGCCATCGCGACCAGCGAACGCACCCCCATCGTGTGGTAGAGCGGCATCGACCCGAGGGTGACCTCGCCGCGACGGTAGCGGTTCTGCGCGACGTGCGCCAGCGCGGCCGCCCGTTCGGCGCGATGCGTGCGCGGCACGCCCTTGGGGCGGCCGGTCGTTCCGGACGTGTACAGGAGGATCGCCGTCGCCGTCTCGGCGACCGGCGGCAGCGTCGCGGGCGGCGTCCGCACCAGCGCGGCCCAGCTGGTCGCGGCGCCCACGACCGTTCCGACGCCCACGGTGGGAACGGCGTGCGCGACGCGCGCGATCTGCGGCCCGACGTCCTCGACCACCGCGCAGCGCGGCTCGGCGTCGCCCACGATATAGGCCAGCTCGCCGTCCGCCAGCCGCCAGTTGACCGGCGTGATCGCGGCGCCGAGCAGCGCGCACGCCCAGTACAGCGTGCACAGCGGCTCGCCGTTGCGCAGCACCGCCAGCACGCGGTCGCCCTCGCCGACGCCCAGCGCGCGCAAGCCGGTCGCGACCGACGCGATCCGCGCCAGCCATTGCGCGTAGGTCAGCCGCAGCGTGCCGTCGACCAGCGCCGGTGCGTCCGGCTCGCGTTCGACCGCGTCGCGGAAGCTCGTCGCCAGATCCATCAGCGCGCGTCCGCCGCGGCGACGTCGAGCACGGCCTCGACGATCGGCGCGTACCCCGTGCAGCGGCACAGGTGGCCCGAGAGCATCTCGCGCACGCCGCGCTCGCTGACCTCCTCGCCGCTCTCCAGGTACGCCTGGGCCGACACCAGGATCCCGGGCGTGCAGAAGCCGCACTGCAGCGCGTGCCGCTCGCGGAACGCTTCTTGCAGCGGCGAGAGCGCCTCGCGCGTGCCCTGCGAGGCGACGGTCCGCACGTCGGCGCCGTCGGCCTGCACCGCGAACAGCAAGCACGAGCGCGTGACGCGGCCGTCGAGCCGGATGGTGCACGCGCCGCACACGCCGTGCTCGCAGCCGACGTGCACGCCGGTCGCGCCGCACTCGGTGCGCAGGAAATCGTGCAGCAGCGTGCGCGGCGCGACCTCGCGGCGCAGCCGGCGCCCGTCGACCGTCACCTCGACGGTCAGCCGCTGGTCGCTCTCGCAGGACGTCATCCTTCTTCTCCTCGGGCATCGTGCAAGGCGGCGCGCAGCACCCGCCGCGCCAAGACGCCGGCCAGCTGGCGGCGGTACGCGGCGCTGGCCCGGTGATCGCCGAACGGCTCGATCTCGCGCGCGGCGCGCGCCGCCAGCGCGTCGATCGCCGCCGCGTCGAGCGTTCGGCCGACGTGCTCCGCCGTGCCGAGCACGACCGGAACGTCGCCCACGCCGCCGAGCACCAGCCGCAGCGCGTCGAGCGCGTCGTCGTCGCGCAGCCGCAGCGCGCAGGCGGCCGAGACGATCGCGAAGTCGCCGTGTCGTTCCGCGAACTCGTCGAACGCGTAACCGTCGCGGCCGCGCCGAACCGGAAAACGCGCCCGGACCAGCAGCTCGTCGGGCTCCAGCGCGGTGGTGAAGTGCGCGACGAAGAACGCCGCCGCGTCGAGCGTGCGCGTCCCACGCCGCGAGGCGCACTCCAACCGCGCGCCCAACGTCGCCGCGACGACCGGCAGCTCCGCGCTGGGGTCGGCGTGCGCGAGGGAGCCGCACAGCGTGCCGCGGCTGCGCGTCTGCCAATGGCCGACGAACGGCAGCGCGCGCGCCAACAACGGAACGTGCTCGCGCACGAGCGCGCCGCTCAGCACGTCGCTCTGGCGCACCAGCGCGCCCACGGCCAGCTCGTCGCCGTCGAGCGCCAGCGTCGACTCGTCGAGCCGGTTGACGTCGACCAGCCGCGCCGGGCGCGCGAACCGCATGTTCATCGCCGGCACCAGCGACTGGCCGCCGGCCAAGACCTTCGCCTCGTCGCCGTGCGTCGCCAACACCTCGAGCGCCTCGGCGCGCGTGGCGGGCCGATGGTACGCGAACGCGGCCGGCTTCACGGCGCCCCCTGCGCGCGCTGCGCCAACAGCGACCACACGCGCCCGGGCGTCAGCGGCAAGGTGACGTCCTCGACGCCGAGCGCGTCGGCGACGGCGTTGGCGATCACGACCGGAACGCTCATCGAGTTCCCCTCGCCGACGCCTTTCGCGCCCAGCGGCGTGAACGGCGAGGGGACGTTCTCGTGGCCGATCCGCAGCGCCGGCATCTCGGTCGCGGTCGGGATCAGATAGTCGGCCAGCGTGCCGGAGAGCAGCGCGCCGTCCTCGCCGTAGGCCATCTCCTCGAACAGCGCGCCACCCAATCCGTGCGCGAAGCCGCCGTGGATCTGGCCGTCGACGAGCTTGGGGTTGAGGATCGTGCCGCAATCGTGCACGGTGACGTACTGCTCGACGGTGACCTGCCCGGTCTGCGCGTCGACGCGCACGTAGCAGACGTCGGCGATGAAGCCGTAGACGGCCGACGAGTCGACGGTGTCGTCGTCGGACGGCGGCGCGAGCATCGGGAGCGAGAAGTAGGCCGTCTCGAACACGCCCGGCTCCATCCCGGCCGGCAGCGCGACGGGATTCCAGTGCGCCAAGCCCGCCAGCCGTTTGACCGGGACGCGCTTGCGCGAATCGCCCAGCGCGACCGCGTTGCCGCCGGTCAGCACGACGTCCTCGACGGCCACGCCGAGCTCGCGCGCCGCCAGGGTGCGCAGCTTGGTCGCGACCTTGCGCGCCGCTTGTTGGATGGCCGCGGAGGCGACCGGCGCGAAGCGGCTCGAGTACGAACCCGATGCGATCGACCACGGGCTGGTCTGGGTGTCCATCTCCGCGACGACCTCGATGCCCTCGTACGGCACGCCCAGCTCGTCGGCGACGATCTGCGCCGCCACCGTCTGATGGCCTTGCCCTTGCGGCGTCGTGCCGAGGCGCACGGTGACCGCGCCGAGCGGATCCATCGCGACGGTCGCCGCCTCGGTGCAGCCCGACTTGGGCAGCGACCCTTCGCGCATCTCGCGCGTCAGCGCGATCGAGACGTAGCCCATGTTCGAGCCCGACGGCTCGACGATGCAGCCGATGCCGATCCCGGCCAACGTGCCGGCGGCGCGATCGGCGTCGCGGCGCGCGAGCAGCGCGTCGTAGTCGGCCATCGCCAGCGCGCGGTCGAGCGCGCGGTGGTAGTCGCCCGCGTCGTAGATCGAACCCGGCGGCGCGTGATAGGGAAACTCGTCCGCGCGCAGCAGATTGCGCCGGATCACCTCGAGCACCGGCAGACCCAGCCGTTGCGCGACGCGCACGACCAGCCGTTCGAGCGTGAAGTACTGCTCTTGTCCGCCGTAGCCGCGATTGAGGCCGGTCGGGAGCTTGTTGGTGACGACGATGCGGTTGTCGATCTTGACCGCGGGGATGCGGTACGCGCCGGTGACGGAACCGTGCATGCGGTACAGGCAGGCGGGCTCGGGCGCGCGCACGTAGGCGCCGCAGTTGTCGACCTGGTCGAGCGCGAGCGCGAGGATCGTGCCGTCGCGTTTGACGGCTGCCTGAGCCCGGGTCAGCCGGTCGGTCGAGCTCGAGGCGGCCTGCAGGTGCTCGAGCCGGTCTTCGATCCAGCGCACCGGCACGCCGGCGACGCGCGCCGCCACCGCGAGCAGCACGATGTACGGGTAGACCAGCGCCTTGATGCCGTAGCTGCCGCCGATGTCGGGCGGCACGTGGATGCGCAGGTGATTGCCGGCCACGCCGAGCGCGCCGGCCATCACCGCGTGCAGGACGAACGGGCCGTGGAAGTTGGCGTGCACGACGTAGGTGCCCGCGCCCAGGTCGTAGTTCGCGATCACGCCGTACGTCTCGATCGGCGTCGAGCCGTACTTGGGGAACGAGACGTCCAGCTCGACGACCTCGTCGGCCTGCGCGAAGGCGCCCGCGACGTCGCCGTACACGAACGAGCGCTGGTGGACGACGTTGCTTCCGACGCTCTCGTGCAGCGGCGCCGAGTCGCCTCGCAGCGCATCCTCGATCCGCACCACCGGCGGCAGCTCGTCGTACGCGACGACGATCGCTTCGAGCGCGTCCTCGGCCAGATAGCGGTCGCGCGCGACCACGACCGCGACCGGCTCGCCGACGTAGTGGACCTTGTCGATCGCGCAGCTGTAGAACGGGAGCTTGGTCTCGATCCCGACGCTGAACGGTTTGGTGTAGCGCTCGACGTCGCGACCGGTGACGACGGCCAACACGCCCTCCATCGCCAGCGCGTCGGCGACGTCGATCGAGACGATGCGCGCGTGCGGATACGGGCTGCGCAAGATCGCCGCGTGGTGCGTGTTGGGGAACGGCGAGAGATCGTCGATGAAGCGCCCGGCGCCGGTCAAGAGCGCCGGGTCCTCCTTGCGCGGCACGCCGGTGCCGACCAGCGTCGGGCGCGGCTCATCGGTCGTCGTGCGCGGCGGGCGGGTGATCACGACGGATCGTCTCCGCTGCCCAGCTCGCGCTCGATCTTCGCGCGCGCCGGACGCAGCAGCGCGACCAGCTCGGCGTGGTCGAGCTGCTCGAACCGGAAGCGCGGGATGCAGAAACCGAACGCCGCGATGGTCGTCCCGTCGGCCAGCCGCAGCGGCATCGCGATCCCGCCGACCTCGCCGCGGTACTCGCCGCGGTTGATCGCGTAGCCGTCGCGGCGGATGGCGGCCAGCTCGTCGAGCAGCACGGCCGGTTCGACCAGCGTCTGATCGGTGTAGCGCCGCAGCGCGCGCGCCACCCGCTGCTGCTCGGCCTCGGGCTGCATCGCCAGCAGTGCCTTCCCGGTCGAGGTCGCCGCGGCGGGGAAGCGCAGCCCGATCGGCGAGACGCTGCGCACCGCATGCGTCCCTTCGATCACGTTGACGTACGTGCCGTAGCCCTTGCCGCTGTAGATCGCCAGCTGCGTCGTCTCGCCGGTCCGGTCGCGCAGCGCGCGCATGTGCGGCGCGGCGACGTCGACGACGTTGCCGCCGCCCAGCGTCGCGCGCCCGATCCGCCACCAGTGCTGGGTGAGTCCGTAGCGGCCGGTGTCGGCGTTCTGCCGTGCGTATCCGCGCCGCTCGAAGGTCGCCAGGATGCGATACACGGTGCTCTTGTTGATCCCCGCCAACGCCGCGCACTCGCTGATGCCCAGATCCCGCTGTCCGTCGGAGGCGAACGCTTCGAGCACGTCGAGCACGCGATCGACCGACTGCAGCGAGGTCGCGCCCGGCTCGGGGGCGGTCACCCGCGGTCCTCGGCGCCGGCGAAGGTCCGGCCTGCGCTCGGCACCGCCACGGCGGCCGGATCGATCGCGTCCTCGCCCGGAATGCGAATGCGCAGATACCGGAAGCGGTCGGCGTCCAGCGGAATCGTGCAGTCGAAGCCGACCTTCGTCCCCAAGCCGTCCTCGGTCGAGGGGTCGAGCTTGGAGCCCTGCGCGGCGTTGACGACGATCAGGTCGCGATCGGCCTGGAAGCGGGTCGCGAACGCCCACTCGACGTCGGCCGGATCGGAGATGTCGACGTCGGGATCGACGACGTAGACGTGCTTGACGTCGAAGCTGTTGGCGAACGCGGCCAGGATCGCGTTCTTCCCCTGACCTTTGACCCGCTTGTCGATCTGCACGACGGCGTGGTAGCGGCAGAACGCGCCGACCGACATGCGCACGTCGCGCACGGTCGGCACCGCTTGCCGCACGGTCTGCAGCAAGCTGGCTTCGCGCGGGATCCCGCCGAGCAGCAGATGTTCCATCGCCGCCGGCACGATGGTGTGGAAGATCGGGTTGGTGCGGTGCGTGATCGCGCTGACCTCGACCACTTCTTTGTCGCTGCGCGGCCCGTAGTACTTGGGGAACTCGCCGAACGGCCCTTCGGGCTCGCGTACGCCCGGTAGGATCTTTCCTTCGATCACGAACTCGGCGTGCGCGGGAACGTCGACGTCGACGGTGGTGCAGCGCACGACCGGAAGCGGCTCCCCGCGCAACGCACCGGCGATCTCCAGCTCGTCGACGCCGAAGGGCGTCGAGGCCTGCGAGGCCAGCAGCGTCACCGGATCGATCCCGACTACGATCGCGCACTCGAGCGGCGCGCCCCGGCGTTCGGCCGCGACCTGCAGGTGGTGCGTGTGGCGCGGCAGGATCAGCGCGCCGAAGCGGTTCTTGCCCGAGACCTGCAAGCGATGGATCGACACGTTCTGCTTGCGCGTGACCGGATCGCGCACGATGAACAGTCCCGCCGTCACGTAGTCGCCCGCGTCGTGCTCGTGGTGCACCGGCATCGGCAGGGTCGCGCGCAGATCGACGGCCGCGCCGGCGAGGACGTGCTGCTGGCAGGTCGCCTCGGCGTGCTCGACGCGCCGCACCGGCAGCGGCGCCGCGACGGCGGCGGTGAACGTCGCCAGCAGGTCGGCCTCGGCGACGCCGCAGGCTTCGGCGATCATCGCGCGCGTCGAGACGATCCCGCTCACGACCGGCGTCGTGTGCCCGGTCACGGCGGTGAACAGCACCGCTCGCCCGTCGAGCCGCTTGGCGATCGCGGCCAGCTCGAACCGCAAGTCCACCGGCCGTTCGACCACGTCGAGGCGGTGGGTGGCTTGGAGATGGTCGAGCCAAGTGCGCAGGGTCGCGGCGGGGATCACCCAGCGCCCTTCACGCCGCCGCCGCGAGCGCCCCTCCCAGAGCGAACGATCGTTTCGCTGAACGAAACACGGGCCGGGAAGGAGCAGTGTCCGTTACCGTACCGGCGGCGACGGGGGACTTCGCGTACACTCAGGATCGAGCGGTACCACCGTGCGGCGGCACCATTTCACGTTCAGGAGAGCCCTGATGGTCCTCGAACGTCTCCCTCTCTGGATCACCGCGTGGCTGCACGCCGGTGACGACGATCCGAGCGAAGCGCGCCGGACGGCGGCGCTAGCGGCGCATGAGGACGAGCTCGCGCCGGGTCTCCCAGCCGGCTCGCTCGAGCTCCGGCGTGCCGGAGAGCTCGATCGGATACCCGATACAAAGGTACGCCGTCAAGCGCCACGCCGGCGGAACGTCGAGCGCGCTCGTCACTGACGCCGGGTCGAGAATCGAGACCCACCCGACGCCGAGCCCGCGCGCCCGGGCCGCCAGCCAGAGGTTCTGCACGGCGGCGACCGTCGAGTAGGCCAGCGTCTCGGGCATCGTCGCGCGGCCCAGTCCGCGGCCGACCGCGGTCGCCTCGTCGGTGAAGACGGCCAGCTGCACCGGCGCATCGTCGAGCCCGGCGAGCTTGAGTCCGGCGTACCGCCGGGCGTCCTCGCCCGCGTAGCCGCTCAGCGCGTCGGCGTTCGCCGCGCGAAAGCTCGCCGCCACGGCCGCTCGCGCCGCCTCGCCTTCGACCAGCACGAACCGCCACGGCTGACTGTAACCGACCGACGGGGCGCAGCGGGCGGCTTCGAGCAGCTCGTCGATCGCGCCCGGCGCGAGGGGATCGCGCGCGAAACGGCGGACGTCGCGACGGAGGTGCAGCAAGCGGTCGAGGTCGCGCACGAAGCTCGTTTCGAAGGCGCCGGGTTCCATCGCCGACTCCTTCGCCGTTGCGGCCGCGCTCCCGGTCGCGGCTGCGAACGCTTCGAGCGTTCGCCCGCCGGGTAGGGGACGGGGAGTGAAGGCCGCGCAGCGGGCGACGACGTTCGGATCGGGGATCGTCGCCGGCGCCTCGGACAACGACCCGACCACGGTCGCGACGCTGGCGGTGATCGGCTCAACGACGACCTACGAGCTGGGCTGGCTCACGCTGCTGATCATCCCGATGCTGGCGGTGATCCAAGCGATCGCCGCACAGGTCGGCGCGGTCTCCAAGAAGGGGCTCGAGGACTGCGTTCGCGCGCAGTACGGCCGCGGCTGGGCGCTGCTCACGCTCGGGCTGCTGCTGTCGGTCAACCTGCTGACGCTGGCGGCCGATCTCGAAGGCGGCGGCGCCGCGCTCGGCATGCTCACCGGCATCGAGTACCATTGGTGGCTGATCCCGCTGGGCGCGCTGACGGTCGGCGTGCTCGTGTTCAGCAACTACACGGCGATCTCGCGCGTGCTGCGCTATGTCAGCTTGGTGTTCCTGACGTACGTCGGCGCGGCGATCCTCGCGCACCCGGACTGGCGGGCGGTCTTGGTCGACTCGTTCGTCCCGCACTTCCGCTTCGACGAGAACACCGTCGCCGGCGCGCTCGCGCTGCTCGGCACCACGCTGACCGCGTACGCGTACGTCTGGGAGACGATCTCGCAGAGCGAGGAGAAGCCGCGCCTGGCGCGGCTGGGTTTGGTGCAGGTCGACGCGGCGCTCGGCATCGTCGCCGCCGGCATCACCTTCTGGTTCATCCTGATCGCGACCGGCGCGACCCTCGGCGTCCATCACCGGGCGGTGCAGACGGCCGAAGAGGCCGCGCAAGCGCTCGCGCCGATCGCGGGGCCGCTCGCCAAGTACATCTTCGCGGTCGGGCTGCTCGGCTCGGCGCTGATCGCCGTCCCCGTCATCGCCGGAACCTGCGCGTACGTCGCAGCCGAGATGTTCGGCTGGCGCCACAGCCTCGACGCCAAGTTCTCGGCCGCGAAGAGCTTCTACCGCGTGCTGATCGCGTGCATGGCGATCGGGGTCGCGATCGGCTTCGCCGGCGTCAAGCCGATCACGCTCCTGTTCTTCTCCGGCATCGCGGGCGGCATCGCGACCCCGTTCACGCTGGTCATGATGCTGCTGATCGGCCGCAACGACAAGGTGATGCACCGTCACCGCATCGCGCCCTGGCTCGCGGTCGGCGGCTGGTGCGTGACGGCGATCGTCACCTGCGCCACCGGCATCTATCTCGTCCAAACGATCCGCGGAAGCTGACGCCGTCGTGGGTCAGGCGCCCGCACCTTAACGAAGCCCTAACGTCCCCGGTAGAGGACGCCGCGAGCTGCTGTGGTACCGACCGGAAGGCCGGCTCGTACCGGCGTTTTGCCGCGTCGTTTTTCGACGCGGCGCTTCTTTGCGTGGCCGCGGGTGCGGCCGAGGGACTCACTGGATGCGTCGTTTTCTCTTGATCGGCTTGGCACTCGCGGCAACCACCGTCGCGGCGTGCAACACGGGCGGCGGCACGACGCCCCCGGGACAGTTCCGCAGCACCCCCTCCCCGGTCCCGACCGCGACGCCCGTCCCGACCGCGACGCCGCTGGCGGCGGCCGTCGCGACCAGCGTTCCGGTGGCGATCAGCTCGAGCGGGAACGCCATCGCCACGCCGCTCCCGGCGCCGAGCGGCTACACCTCGAACCTCACCATCCCGATCGCCAGCGCCCCGGCGGGAACGACCATCGCGATCACCAGCAGCACGACGATTCCAGCCTCCCTGCCGGTGCTCTCGCACCACCGCGTCATCGCGTCGGTGCGGCTGCCGAAGGCCGCGACCGGTAACACCGCGATCTTCTTCGACTCGCTCACGCCGAGCGCGCCGATCACCGTCGCCGGCACGATCAGCGCCTCGCAGGCGTTCCCGAGCGGCGTGCTGACCAGCGGCACGCAGTACTACCTGGGCTTCTACGACAGCACGCAGCCCTCGCCGGCGTGGGAGACCATCGCCGGTCCGGTCACGACGTCCGACGGCCGCACGCTGACCTTCAGCGGCTCGACCAAGTCGTTCACCATGCAGGCCAACGCGCTGTACGGCATCGCGATCTTCTCGCTCGCCAGCCCGACGACGACGCCGCCGCCCGCACCGCAGACGCTCGCGTACTTGGGCGCCAACACCAGCATCACGGTCGTCAACGCCGCGGGCGTCGTCGCCACCACGCTGCCGATCCCGGCCAACGGCCTGGGACTCGACGACGCCGGCAACGTCTACTCGATGGCCTATCCGCCCACCCCGGCCCCGGTCGGCTCGGGCAGCCCGACCCCCGCGCCGCTGCCGCCGACGATCGCCAAATACGACGCCGGCAGCACCAGCGTCGCGACCAGCTACACGCCCTCGAACACCTCCGGCGTGTTCCTGATCAGCGCCGGCACCGGCGCGTTCTCGACCTTCGGCGCACCCAACGCGCAGAACGGGAACGGCAGCGGCGCGGTCGACGAAGTCTTCGACGTCTGGGATGCCGGCTCGACCGGCGGCGCACCGAGCCGCACCATCACCGAGCCGTTCACCGGCGTCTACTTCGGCATCATGGCCCATGACGGCACCCTCTACACGCCGCACCTCAACGGCGACGGCACGTTCCAGTACGACGTCTACGCGCCGGGCGCGTCGACCCCCACCCGCACGATCAGCGAGACGATCGTCCCGGCCGACCAGCAGGCCAACTTCTCGCCGAACTACGCGGCGATCGGTCCCGACGGCACGCTCTACGTGACCGAGTACACCTTCCTGCAGCCCGATCCGCTGGCCGGCCTGTACATCTACAAGCCGGACGGCACCGAGGCGTTCGCCCCGACCACCAGCGACGCGAACGGCGCGGGTCCCGAGGGCGTCGACGTCGACGCCGGCGGCAACGTCTACGTGGTCAACAACAACGCCGGCTATCAGGTGAACAACGACTACGCGCCGCAGGACGACTCGCTGCACGACATCGAGGTGTTCGCGCCGGGGAGCACGACCGCGGCGCGCCACATCACCGGGTCGTTCAACGCCTACCCGATCGCCGCCGCCTCGGACGGGACGCTCTTCATCTCGAGCTTCACCTTCAACAACGACGGCGTCGGCGAGAACGAGACCGACTCGATCGCGGCCGGAACCTCGACGATCACCACCATCTCGTCGAGCGGCGTGAGCGGGATCGTGCTCTACGACGGCAACCGCGAGACGACCGGCAAGGTTCGCGTCGCGGCGAGCCGTTCGAGCGCCTCGCTCGGTCACGGCGGCGGCGGTCTCGCCGCGCACCGGCTGGCCATCCGCCGCCGCATGGCGGCGGCGCTCAAACGCTGAGCAGCGGCGCGACTTCCTCAGGAGCATCGGTGGCGGTCGTGCCGGAGCGCACGACCGTCCCGCGCTGCATGACGTAATACCGGTCCGCGACGGACCAGGCGAAATCGAGGTGCTGCTCGACCAGCAGCACCGCGATGCCGCGCTCGCGCCGAATCTCGCGCAGCGCCTCCTCGATCTCGGCGACGATCGAGGGCTGAATCCCTTCGGTGGGTTCGTCGAGCAGCAGCACCTGCGGCTCGCCCAGCAGCGCGCGACCCAGCGCGACCTGCTGCTGCTCGCCGCCGCTGAGCACCCCGCCGGCGCGGGCGCGCAGACGCTCGAGGGCCGGGAAGAGCAGGTACACCTCGTCGAGCGTCACCGAACGCGGCGCGCCGCGTCCGGTGCGCGCCGTCGCGCCCAGACGCAGGTTCTCTTCGACCGTCAAGTGCGGAAAGATGCCGCGTCCCTGCGGCACGTACCCGATCCCCGCTCGCGCGCGCCGAAACGACGGCACGCGCGTCAGCTCGCGCGCACCCAGCCGCACGTGGCCGGAGCTGGCCGGGTGCAAGCCGACGATCGTGCGCAACAGCGTCGTCTTGCCGACGCCGTTGCGTCCCAGCAGCGCGACCGCTTCGCCGGCCTCGACCTGCAGCGCGACGTCGCTGAGCACCTGGCTGAGCCCGTAGGCCGCGCCGACGCCCTCAAGCGCGAGCATGCAACTCGTTGGCGCGGCCGAGATAAACGGCCGCGACGCGTGGATCGGCACGGACCGTGTCGATCGTGCCGCTGGTGAGCAGCTGCCCTTGGTGCAGCACCGCGACCGGCGAGGCCAGTTGCGCGATGAAGTCCATGTCGTGGTCGATCACGATCAGCGCGTGCCGCCCGGCGAGCGAGCGGATCAGCGTCGCCGTCGCCTCCGCTTCGCGGTGCGTCATGCCGGCGGCCGGCTCGTCGAGCAGCAGCAGCTCCGCGCCGGAGGCGACGACCATTCCGATCTCCAGCCACTGCTTCTCGCCGTGCGCGAGGTACGCGGCCGGCAGCGCGCGCTTGGCGCTCAAGCCGATGATCTCGAGCACCTCGTCGACGCGCGCGCGTTCGGCCGCGCTCGGTCGCGCGCGCAGGGCGCGCCACGAGCGCCGGTCGCGCGTCGCCGCGACGACGAGATTGTCCTCGATCGTGAGCGCGTCGAGCACGCCCGGCGTCTGGAACTTGCGGCAGATACCGTGGCGCACGATCTCGAACTCGGGCAGCGCGCGCAGATCCTCGCCCTTGAACGTGATGCGTCCGGCGCTCGGGCGCACCCGGCCGATGATCGCGTCGAGCAAGGTCGACTTGCCCGCGCCGTTGGGACCGATCAGCGATTGGATCGCGCCGGCCTGCACCGTCAGGCTGATCCCGTCCAGCGCGCGATAGCCCTCGTAGCTGACGACGACGTCCTCGACGGCGAGCAGCGCGCTCACGGGCCCTCGACGACGACGGCCGTCGACACGCGGCGGCGCGCCGCGCGCGGACGCCAGTCGCGCAGCACGCCGGCGATGCCCTGCGGCATGACGGTCACGACGACGACGAACAGCGCGCCGACGACGTACAGCCACAGGTCGGGGAAGGCGCTGCTGATCCAATCTTTGCCGAAGTTGACGAGCAGCGTCCCCAGGATCGCGCCGACCAGCGCGTCGCGCCCGCCGACCGCGACCCAGATGACCATCTCGATCGAGGGCACGACACCGAACATCGCCGGCGAGACCACGCCCAAATCGAGCGTCACCAGCGCGCCGGCGATCCCGGCCAGAACGCCGGCGATCGCGAAGGCGATGACCTTGAACGGCAGCGGATCGTAGCCGAGAAAGCGCACCCGGTTCTCGCCGTCGCGCATCGCCAGCAGCAGCTTGCCGAACTGCGAACCCTTGAGCCAGCGCATCGCCAAGAACGTGAGTACCAGCACCGTCAGCGAGATCCAGTACAGCCCCAATTGGGTCGACGGATCCGTCAGCGCGTGCCCGAACGCGTCGCTGAAGTTCGTCAACCCGTTGAAGCCGCCCGTGTAGGGCTGCTGGCTGATGATGAAGGTCGTCGTCGCCAGCACCAGCGCTTGGGTGATGATGGCGAAGTACGGTCCGCTGATGCGCCGCCGGAAGACCAGGAACGCCAGCAGCGCCGCGGCCAAGCCCGGCAGCACCAGCGCGGCGGCGATTGCGACGGTGCCGCTGCGAAACGGCGCCCACCACCACGGCAGCGCCGTCAAGCCGCTCCACTGCATGAAGTCGGGCAAGCCGCCGGCGTCCGCGCCGGCCAGCTTGAGGTGCATCGCGATCGCGTAGCCGCCCAAGCCGAAGAACACGCCTTGGCCGAGCGTGAGGATGCCGCCCGTTCCCCACACGAACGAGATGCCCAGCGCCAGGATCGCCATCGCGATGAACCGGCCCAGCAGCGAGAGCTCGTACGGCGGCAGGTAGAACGGTGCGGTGGCACCCGCCGCCACCACCACTACGAACAGGAGCGCTCCGCGCATCAACCCTCCGCCTCGAGTGCGCGCGAGCTGCGCGTGACGATCCCGCGCGGCCGGAACTGGATGAAGGCGATCACCGCCACCAGGAGCAGCACGTCGGCGAAGCTCACGCTGGTGAAGATCTGCGCCAGCGCCGAGAACAAGCCGACCAGCAGCGCGGCCAGCAACGTTCCGGTCAAGCTTCCCAAGCCGCCCACGATCACGACCAGGAACGCATAGACGATGTAGCTCTGCCCGACCGTCGGCGTGACCGGTGCGATCAGCGCCAGCGCCGCACCGGCCAAACCGGCGATCCCGGTGCCCAGCGAGAACACCGCGAGGTCCACCAGTCGCGTGTTGGTCCCGAGCGCTTCGGCCATGGCCCGGTTCTGGTGCACGGCGCGCACGTACAGGCCGGCCGGCGTGCGAGCGAACACGTACGCCACCCCGCCCAGCACGAGCGCGGCCAGCACGATGATGAACACGCGCACAGCCGGGATCGCGAAGCCCGTCAAGGCGCTGCCGCCGACGGCCAACGAGCCCGAGAGCCAATCCGGCGCGGTCACCTCGACCCCGACCGGACCGAAGATGCTGCGCGCCGCTTGCTGCAGCACCAGGCTGACGCCCCACGTGGCCAGCAGCGTGTCCAGCGGGCGACCGTAGAGGCGGCGGATCAACGTCACCTCGAGGAACGCGCCCACCAGGGCGGTGACGACGAACGCGCCGAGCAAGCCGACGGGAAACCCGACGGTCTTGCCCAGCCCGCTCATCGCCAAGTAGCTGACGTAGCCGCCCATCATCAACATCTCGCCGTGCGCCATGTTGATCACCCGCATCAGCCCGAAGCTGAGCGCGAGACCGAGCGCCGCCAACAGCAGGATCGAAGCGACGCTGATCCCGTTGAAGATTTGGCCGGCGACGAGTGTCGATTCGGTCACGTCAGTGGATGCAGGTCTTTCCGGGGAACGAGAGCGGATCGTAGGGGACCGGCTCGACCGGTTGTTTCGAGCTCCACAGGATCTTGAACTGACCGTCCGGCTCGAGCTCGCCGACGTACGCCGTCTGCATCAAGCTCAAGTTGTTGACGAACTTCGTCTGGCCCAGACCGACGTCGGCCAGCGTGAGCGTCGAAGCGGCCTTGGCGACCTTGGCCGGATCGAACGTGCCGGCTTTCTTCACCGCCGCGGCCCAGGCGTAGACGTCCAGGTAGCCGTGCGCCATCGGATCGTCGACCGGCTGGCCCGGGTACTTGGCCTGATACGCCGCGACGAACTTCTTGTTGGCCGGATCGGGCAGGCTCTCGAAGTAGTTCCAGGCCGCGTAGCTGCCGGCCAAGAGCGACGGTCCGATCGCCTTCGCCTCCTGCTCCGCGATGCTGAACGACATCACCGGCAGCTTCGACGAGGGCAGGCCGGCCGCGGCCATCTGCTTGAAGAACGAGACGTTGCTGTCGCCGTTGAGCGTGTTGAACACGATCTGCGGCTTGGCCAGCTTGATCTTGCTGATGACGGCGCTGAAGTCGGTCCCGCCCAGCGGCACGTACTCTTCACCGGCGACGGTCCCGCCGTCGTGCACGATGTGCTTGCGCAAGATCAGGTTCGCGGTGCGCGGGAAGACGTAGTCCGAGCCCAACAGGAAGATGCTCTTGTAGCCCTTCTCCTCGGCCCACTGGAGCGCCGGCAGAATCTGCTGGTTGGGCTGCGCGCCGGAGTACATGATGTCGGGCGAGCACTCGTTGCCCTCGAACTGCACCGGATACCACAGCAGCGAGTGGAACCGCTCGAAGACCGGCAGCATCGCCTTGCGGCTGGCCGACGTCCATCCGCCGAAGACGGTCACCACGTCGTCCTGCTGGATCAGCTTCTGCGCCTTTTGGGCGAACATCGCGGGGTCGGAGGCGCCGTCCTCCACGACCGGGACGATCTTCTTCCCCAGCACGCCGCCCTGCGCGTTGATCTGGTCGATCGCCAGCAGCTCGGCGTTCTTGACGGTCACCTCGGAGATCGCCATGGTTCCGGTCAGCGATTGTAAGACGCCGACCTTCACGGTGTCGCCGGCCGCGACGGTCGTCGCCGGCAGGCTCGAGAGCACGATCGCCAGCGCTGCGCCAACGGCGCCGCTGCGAGCGATGGAAGCACGTGTGAGCACGGACCCTCCCTATCGTCGTTCGATGAATGCGGAAGCGCGTACGTTCGCCTCGCGGCGAGGCCACCGATTCGACGTTTGGGACAGCGTGCGCGCACAACGTTGGCGATGCGTCAGGACGACGACCGCCGCATGCGTGCTAGTCTGGGGTCATACGCGGCTCACGCGCACCGGCGTGTAGTTCTCGCGTGGAACGACGGGCTCTCCCCCGATGATCGCTGCCGCGCGACCGCTGTCGGCGTCGTCGCACGCGCCGGCGGCGAACTCGCCGCCGACCGCCGAGACGATGCGAAAGTAGTCGTCGGGCGCGCGGCGTTTCGCGCGCGGCAGCATCTCGGCACAGTACGTCTCCTGCGCGGCCTGGTGGTCGCAAGCGCGGAAGATCCCCGGCTGCGCCTTGGCGGCGTCGTAGCGGTAGCCTTCGAAGGCGTGGACGAGCGCGGCGGTCTCGCTGGTGCCGCACGCGTGCATCCGGTCGACGACGTTGCGGACCGCCATGTAGCCCAGATACTGGCGCCAGTTGGGTGGAAACCCCTGGGCGCTCGCGACGAAGCGACGGTACAGCGCCGCCGCGTCGCCGCCCGCGTCCGGTCCCCACACGTAGCCCCACAGCGAGCCGGCCAGGTCTTCCGCCGGGAAACCGGCCGCGAGCTCGTTCTCGCCGGTGACGCCGGCCGCCAGCATGCGTTTGTTCAGGCCGAACTGCACGAACGCGGTGGCCGCGTTCTGGGTGTCGGTCCCGCCGTTGAGCAGCAAGAACGCGTCGGCGTCGGTGGCGCGCGCCTTGAGCATGTACGACGAGAAGTCGTTGGTGCCGATCGGGTGGACGTCCATCCCGGCGACCGCGCCGCCGTGGGCGAGCAAGATCGTGCGCAGCCGGTCGCGCGCGTCCGTGCCGAAGGCGTAGTCGGCGACCAGAAAATACCAGCGACGCGCGCGCCGCACCAACTCGGCGCCCAACGCCGTCGTCAGCATCGCCAGCGAACAGGTCTGGCGAAAGCAGACGCGGTTCGCCTTCGCGCCGGTCATCGCGGTGTCGTGCGTTCCGATGGCCACGTACAGCACGCCGGCCTCCTGTGCGTACGCGGAGAGCGCGTTGCCGACCGCCGACGAGGTGCCCCCGACGAGCACGTCGACCTTCTCGATCTCCACCAGCCGGCGCGCTTCGGTCAGCGCGACGGCGGGCTTGGTCTGATCGTCGCCGTAGACCAGCTCCCAGCGCACGCGGCCGCGCGCGTTCGCGTCGCCCAGCGCCAGCTGCGCGCCGTTGCGCTGCGGGAGGCCGCCGACGGCGAACGGTCCGGAGAACGAGTCGACGTAGCCGATGCGCACCGTCGGCGTCGCCGCAGCGGCTCGCCGCGGCAGCGTGCCGGCAGCGCCGGCGGCGAGCGCGCCGCCCAGAAACGACGATCGCGAGAACTGCGTCATGGGCCCCTCTGCGCGCAGACGCACGAGCGGCCCTGCCCGCCGAGGCGAAACCCCGGCCGTTCGGCTCGCGTAGGAACAGATGATGAGGGATCGCATCGCACTCGGTCTGGCCGCGGCGACGTTCGTGCTGCACGCGGCCGTTGCCGGCCGCTACGATCTCATGCGCGACGAGCTGTACTTCATCGTCTGCGGCCAGCACCCGGCGTTCGGCTACGCCGACCAGCCGCCGCTGGTGCCGCTGCTCGACGCCGGCCTCTACGCGCTCGGCCATCACGTGTGGGTCGTGCGAATCCCGGCCGTGCTCGCCGCCGCGGCGCTGGTCTGGCTGACCGTTCGCTTCGCGCGCGTGCTGGGCGGCGGTGACGGCGCCGCCTGGGCCGCCGGCATCGCGGCCGCGATCGCGCCGTTCTTCCTCGGCATCCCGGCGACGATGAACACGACGGTGTTCGAGCCGCTGGTCTGGACCGCGGTCGCATACGGCCTCTCCCGCGCCGCGATCCTCAACGACCGCCGCGCACCGATCTGGGCCGGGATCGTGGCCGGCATCGGTCTCGAGGCGAAGTACGCCGGCCTTTCGTGGCTGATCGCGCTCGGCGTCGGCGCGCTGCTGACCCGCGAGCGGCGACTGCTGGCGTGGCCCCAGCTCTGGCTCGGCATCGGCCTGGCGTTCGTCATCGCGGTACCGTCGGTGCTCTGGCAAGCCGCGAACCACTGGCCGTTCCTCGAGCTGCTGGCCGCGACGAAAGCCAAGAACATCGCGACGAGCCCGGCCGCGTTCCTGTTGCACCAAGTCTTCGTGATGGACCCGCTGCTGGCGCCGATTTGGATCGCCGGCATCATCGCGCCGTTCGTCGATCGCACCTTGGCCCGCGCGCGCTTCCTGGCGCTCGCGTTCGTCGTCGTCACGATCACGCTGCTGGTCACGCCGAGCAAAGACTACTATCTCGCCGCCGCCTACCCGACGGTGCTGGCGATCGGCAGCGTCGCCCTTCGAGCGCGTCATCCGCAACGCGATCGTGCGCGGCGCATACCTGGCGGCGGCCATCGCCCTGGCCGCGCTCGGTGCGCCCCTCGCGCTCCCGCTGCTCTCGCCGCCGGCGCTGATCGAGTACGAACAGCGCACACATCTCGCGCAGCGCCCGCAAGAGAAATCCGGCGTCGGCGCGCTGCTCCCGCAAGTGTTCGCCGACGAGCTGGGCTGGCGCGACATGGCCCGCCAAGTCGCGGCAGCGTGGGCCACGCTGCCGCCGGACGTGCGCGCGCACACGTCGATCGTGACGCAGAACTACGGCGAGGCCGGCGCGCTCGAGCTCTACGGCGAACCGCTCGGCCTGCCACCCCCACTCAGCGGCCACGATCAATTCTATCTCTGGGGCCTACGCGGCCAGAACCCCGATTCGGTACTCCTCATCGACGCGCCGGGCAACATGCTTCCCGACCCCGCCGCGCACTGCGCGCACTGGCGCGTCCTCGGCAAGCTCTTCTCCCCCTACGCCATGCCCTACGAAAACGAGCGCACGATGCTCTTGTGCGAGCACGCCCACCCCTCGCTAGCAACAGCCTGGCCGAAGCTCAAACATTTCGAGTAGCGAAGACGCCCCATAACCATCATGCCGGGCGAGCGGCGCCGCACCACCCACGCCGGGGCCTTTTCCGCGAGCGAAGGCCCGGAAGGCCGAGAGCGACGCGGAAA